>DAOWME010000031.1 GCA_030643245.1 Deltaproteobacteria bacterium | reverse complement strand
TCCGCCTGCGACGTACGACCATGTACGCCTCGGCGCAAACCGTCGTGCGGCCTTGCTCAGAGAAAAAATTGCTCATTTCTGAATTGGAAACCAACTCGTGCCCTTTTCTCAAGAAGTCCATTTATGGATGGACACTAGGTAATGGTTCTGCTTTGCTGAGAATGTCATCAACTGGGAACTAAGGGTGTGGATATTAACAGCACGGGGAGGTATTATTCATGGGCTCCCGAGTGATTCACGGGTTACACAGGTATCATGAAATATCTTTTTAATTGAGAGGTTAGCCATGATTAGAATTGCCGTTGATGATTCTTTCGGCTTGACTACAAAAGAAAAGTGCGATACTGTCCAGAACTCCGATTATTCGCTTTAGGATGTGAAAGGAAGAAGATGAGAGAACATGATCCGCTGGTGACACAGAGAATAGAAAAGATGGAGGACCTAAGGAGGGATGGGATAAATCCTTTCGCAAACGACTTCAAGGTAACCCATAGTACACATGACATCTTGAGAGAATTCCAGGACAAGGGCAATGAGGATTTGGATAAGACAAAAGAGAGGTTTTCTCTTGCCGGCAGGATTATCTCTGTTCGAGATTTCGGAAAGAGTGTTTTTCTGCATATACGGGACAGAAAGGGTAAGATTCAGATATATATACGTAAAGACTTGATTGGGGAAGACAATTTCAAGGTTTTCAAAAAGTTCGATATAGGTGACTTTATTGGCATTGTGGGGAGGCCCTTCCAAACCAGGACCCAAGAGTTAACCATAATGGTAGAATCAGTGAAGCTGTTGACCAAGTCATTGAGACCACTTCCGGAGAAATGGCACGGATTGGTGGATGTTGAGACAAGATACAGGCAGAGATACCTCGATTTGATTGTCAACCCTGAGATAAGGGAGATATTTTACAGACGGACTCGGATCATACAACTTATCAGGGAGTTTCTGAACGAGAGAGACTTTTTGGAAGTTGAGACTCCGATGATGCAATCAATACCCGGGGGAGCCACCGCCCGCCCGTTCAAGACTTATCACAACACGCTGGATATGGATCTCTATTTGAGGATTGCCCCTGAATTGTACCTGAAACGATTGATAGTCGGTGGACTGGAAAGAGTCTATGAAATCAACCGGAATTTTCGAAATGAAGGGATATCGACGCGTCACAACCCGGAGTTTACCATGTTGGAGTTCTACCAATCGTACGCCACTTACCAGGACTTCATGGACCTTACAGAAGAGATGCTGGCCAACATCGCAGAAAACCTCTTTGACAACTTGAGATTTGAATACCAGGATGTTGTACTTGACTTCACACCGCCCTGGAGACGTATCACCATAAAAGAGGCCATAATGGAATATGGGGAAGTGGGGGAGGATGTCTTGGGGGATAAGGAAAAGCTGATAGAATATGGACAAAAGACCGGGCTTCAATTGGACAGGGGTATGAGCTTAGGACATCTTTTGGGCCATGTCTTTGAAGAGGTTGCAGAGCCCAATCTCATACAGCCTACCTTTGTTACGAATTACCCGACGGACGTTTCTCCCCTGTCACGCAGAAACGAGGGGAATCCCGAGGAAGTTGATCGGTTCGAACTCTTTATATTCGGTAGAGAAATCGCAAACGCCTTCTCAGAGCTGAATGATCCCATAGACCAGAAGAAGCGGTTTTTGGCGGAAATCGGACAGGAAGGGGAAACTGTTGAAGTTTCCGGTCTTCTAGATAAGGATTATATCAAAGCCCTGGAGTATGGGATGCCGCCTGCAGCCGGTGAGGGCATCGGGATAGATAGGCTGGTGATGCTTTTTGCCAATGTTGCTTCCATTCGAGAAGTCATCTTGTTCCCGCAACTCAAGACCAGGGAATAATCGGTCGTTGGGATCGGTCTCGACCCTAAGGGTCTGTCATGGAATACTTGTTCCATGACAGACCCAAAGTGGAGAAGCGTATGTCCTATGAGCTGTTCATTGGACTGAGATATTTGAAGGCCAAAAGGAAACAGACTTTCATATCTATTATCACCCTTATATCTATTGGAGGGGTTTCCATAGGGGTAATGGCCCTTATTGTGGTGATAGGGGTCATGACCGGGTTTAAAGAGGATCTTAGAGACAAAATCCTGGGATACTATTCTCATATAGTGGTACTGAAACAGGGAGGCGTGGATAATTACATGGAGACGGTAGGAAAGATTGAGAAAGTGGGTGGGGTGATGGCCGCAACCCCGTTCATATATAGCCAGGCAATGTTGAGCGCAAGGTCCGGTTCTTTGGGGGTCGTCTTTAGGGGCATTGATCCTGAGACTATCGGGAAGGTAATAAATATAGGGTCTAATATAAAAGAGGGAAGTCTGCTGAACCTGAACGAGCCTACGGACAAGATCGGAGGTGGCGATCAACCTGGTCGCAAATATACCGGGATCGTTATTGGAAAGGAATTGTCTAAAAATCTGGGGGTTTTCTATAATGATACAGTGAATATTATCTCTCCCATGGGTGTTATGACCCCCATGGGTATGGTGCCGAGAATTAAAAGGTTCAGAGTTGTCGGTATCTTTGAGTCCGGGATGTATGAATATGACTCTTCCTTTGTATATGTCTCACTGAATAGCGCACAGAAATTCCTCAATATGTCTGATATTGTCACGGGTATAGAAGTTAAGATTGATGACATTTATAGAGCGAAAGAGGTCGGCTATAGAATAGCGAAGGATTTAGGCTACCAATACTGGGTAAGAGATTGGATGGAGATGAACAAGAATCTCTTTGCAGCGTTGAAGCTTGAGAAGATAGCCATGTTTGTGATCTTGGTCCTGATAATCCTGGTGGCAGCCTTTAACATAGTCAGCACACTTATTATGGTTGTTATGGAGAAGAACAAGGATATCGCTATACTCAAGTCTATGGGGGCAACTGCCGGAAGCATAATGAAGATATTCATTATTGAGGGGTTGACCATTGGGGTAGTGGGTACCTTGCTGGGTGCTGTTGGAGGCTATGCCATCAGTTTCTTCCTAAGCAGATCCAATTTGATAAAGCTGCCGAGTGATGTATATTATATGTCTACTTTTCCTGTTAGGATAGATAGTACTGATACGATACTAATAGTGATTTCTGCTATTGGGATAAGTTTCCTTGCTACCCTGTATCCGTCGTGGCAAGCCTCTAAGCTGGCGCCTGCAGAGGCGCTGAGATACGAATAATAGATGAACTCCTCAATTATTAGAGCAAGGAATATATGCAAGGTCTTTGAGTCCCACAATAAGAGAATAGAGGTTCTGGAAGGCATAGATCTGAACATCAAGAAGGGCGAGATGTTGTCTATTGTCGGGGCTTCGGGGGTAGGAAAGAGTACGTTGCTTCATATACTCGGGGCAATAGAGCAACCCACTTCAGGCAGTGTATTTTATGGGACTGAAGATATCTATGCGATGGAGGACAGGAAACTTGCCGACTTTAGGAATAGGAGGATCGGTTTTGTATTTCAATTTCATCATCTTCTCCCTGAATTTAACGCATTGGAAAATACAATGATGCCGGCCCTGATTCGCGGGGTTAAAAAGAAAGAGGCCGGAGCAGAAGCGGAGAAACTACTCCATATGGTCGGACTGCAGGATAGATTCACTCATAAGCCTGGTGAATTGTCCGGGGGGGAGCAGCAGCGAGTAGCCATTGCTCGGGCTTTGATGCTGAAACCTGACGTAATACTGGCCGATGAACCAACAGGGAATCTGGATATGAAGACAGGGAGTGCGATAGAAGAGTTGTTGGTTAATATGAATAGGGAATTGGATATGACGCTTATTATGGTTACCCATAATAACAAACTGGCGGACAAGATACCTAGGAGAGTGAGTCTGGTGGATGGGAAGATAGTTTCAGATGTAGTAACCAATAACCAATAACACTGCTCCAAGTTTGAATAGGGGAAGAATAAATCTAAATGCTCAAAACGGTATTGGTTTGTCTGTTGTGTTGCTTGATTTGGCGGGTGGCTTATGGACAAGAGAGTGTCAGAGTATTCATCTATCCTTTTGAGGTTAACAGCGAGGAGAACCTCGATTATTTGAAATGGGAGATATGGGATTCCCTTGCCTCTCTTATCGAGGAAGGTGGGAAACTTTTCGTAATAGAAAAGGAGCTGGTTGAGTCTGAGATAGATAGGATGCTGGAAGATGAGATAGATGAGGCGTTTGTGTCTGGGCTTGGAGCCAGGTTAGGGGCGGACTTTGCAATTTGGGGCAGTCTCACAAAGATAGGAGAGAAAGTCAGCGTTGATGGCGTGGTATTGGAGATCGGGGACGATGGTTTGCCTATCAGGATATATGTTGACGGCAAAGGTCTCCACGATTTGACTCGTATTATTGACGAGTTTTCAAGACGCATTAATCTGGTGTTGTTGGGAGGAGACTTAATAGTTAAGATATCTATTCGTGGAAACGACAGGATTGAAGAAGATGCGATTAGGCCTCAGATAAAGAGCAAAGAAGGGGATGTGCTTTCTCGGGATGTTGCGGATGAGGACCTGAAACGCATTTACCGGATGGGCTATTTTGAGGATGTGAAGGTCATCAAGGAAGATGGACCTGGAGGCAAGGAGATAATCTTTGTTGTCAGTGAAAAGCCTTTCATCAAGAGGATCGAAATCGATGGCAATAATTATATCCGAAAGGAGGATATTGAAGAGAGTGTTGACATTAAACTCAGCACAACCCTGAACTTCAACGACATTGAAAGGAATGTAAAGAATATTATCAGATTATACAGGGATAAAGGGTATTGGATGGCAGAAGTTGATTACAGAGTATATTACTTGAAAACAAATGAAGCGATAGTGGCTTTCCGAATTAAGGAACATGGGAAGACGAAGATAAAGGAGCTTGAGTTTGTCGGCAACAAGGTGTATGAGGATGAAGAACTGCTGGATATCATGGAGACAAAGGAAAAAGGTTTCTTTTCCTGGCTAACCGATTCGGGGGTTTTGAGGGAGGATGTCTTAGACCAAGACACCGACAGGATAAGATCCTTTTATAACAGCAATGGTTATGCTCAGGTCAAGATTGGTAAGCCTCAAATAAACCTGGAGAAGACAGGGATATATGTTACTATATCGGTTGATGAGGGGGAACAGTTTAAGATTGGGAAGGTAGACGTTCAGGGAGACTTGCTGGACGATAAGAAGGTCCTGTTGGAGGGGTCGGGTACAACCACGGGCAAGATATTCGACCCCAGGTTACTCAGGGAAGATATGGCCCGTCTGACGGATATATATGCCCGGGTTGGGTACGCCTTTGTGGATGTAACCCCGTTAACCGCCATAGATAAAGAAAATCAGGCGGTTCATGTGACCTTTGATATACAGAAGGGGGAAGAAGTATACTTTGAGAGGATAACCATAGCCGGAAATACCAGGACGCGTGACAAGGTTATTCGTCGGGAACTGAAAGTTATGGAAGGGGAACTTTATGACAAAGTAAAACTTGGCAGGAGCTACGAAAGGGTCAAGAGGCTGGGGTACTTTGAAGAGGTGAATTTCAATACAACAAAAGGAAGCGGGGATGACAAACTGAATCTGGATATTAGAGTCAAGGAAAGGTCGACAGGATCGGTAAGCGCCGGGATTGGGTATAGTTCGGTTGACGATGTTGTTGCGATGTTTAATATAGGCGAAAGCAACTTATTCGGGAGAGGACAGAACCTCTCCCTGGCTGCTAATATTGGCGGGAGAACTACTAATTACAACTTGGGGTTTACCGAACCGTGGTTGTTCGACACGCCCATATCGGCTGGTTTCGACATATATGACGTTAAGAGAGAATACACGGATTACGATCAGCAGGCTGACGGCGGCGCCATAAGGTTGGGATTCCCTGTAACCGAGGATTACACGAGACTGTTTGTGCGTTACAGACATGAAAGCGTTAAAATTTCTGATGTTTGGGATATTACCGCTATAATAAAAGAAGAGGAAGGGACAAGCACCACAAGTGGCATCAAGGTTAGCCTGGTGAGGGATTCAAGGAATGATCGAATATCCCCGACAAAAGGGTCTAGAAACAGTATATCCGTCGAATATGCTGGCGGTCCTTTGGGTGGCACAAACTACTTCACAAAATACACAGCTGAAACAAGATGGTATTTCCCCTTGATATGGGATACTGTCTTTATGTGTCGGGGGGTGGTCGGATATACCCAGGGAAATGAGGGGAGAGATGTACCGCTTTTTGAACGATTCTTTTTAGGGGGGATCAACTCTTTAAGGGGTTTTGAGGCCTATTCTGTTGGTCCTAAAGATCCGAACCCGCATATTGATGATGTCATCGGCGGGACTCAGCAACTTTTATTCAATATAGAGTATATCTTCCCGTTGATTAAAGAAGCCGGGGTGAAAGGTGTGGTCTTCTTTGACGCAGGAAATGCGTTCAACAAGAAGGGGGATTACCCTAATGTCCCTCCCTACGGTGATATTCCACGGTTTAAAATCCCTCGCTTGAGAAGCGATGTGGGGGGAGGTATTCGGTGGCATTCCCCTATGGGGCCGCTCAGGCTCGAATGGGGATATAATCTGGATCCTGAACCGGATGAGAAGCAGAGCAACTGGGAGTTCACTATAGGGATGACATTTTAGGTATGGTATGAAGCGTGTCTTAAGTTTATTGCATTTGGAGGGGGTTGAAGATGAAAAGAATAGGGTTGGTTTTTCTGGTGTCTCTAATATTATGTATTACAGGTTACGCTTCCGGGGCTGATACGAAGCGGATGGTTTTTGTGGATTTGCAAAAGGCCTTAAATTTATCTAATGCAGGGAAGAAAGCAAGAGAGGCCTTCTCTCACAAGATAGAGGAGGCTCAAAAGCTCCTTCAGACAAAGCAGAAGGAACTGGAAAAGCTAAAGAATAGCATTGAGGCAAGGAGCCTGTTATTGAACGAAGCGGCGAGAAAGGAAAAGGAAAAGGAATACCAGAGGGAATTGCGGGATTATCAGAGATTCATTAGAGATTCTCAGGAAGAGCTCAAGCGTGAAGAGGCGGAAATGACTAAGGGAGTAATCATGGAATTGAGAAAAGTTGTTGAAAAAGTTGGAAAAAAGGGTAATTATACCTTCATATTTGAAAAGACTACGAGCGGCGTGCTTTACGCCTCTGACGCTGTGGATCTTACCGAGGAGGTCATCAAGGCATATAACAAACAGGAGAAAACAGATGATTGAGAGGAGTCTGCGGGAGCTGGCGGATCATGTGGGTGGCAGCGTGATAGGTGATGACGATATTACCATTACCGGGATAAGTAGCATTGAGCAAGCAATAGAAGGGCAGATAACCTTCATCTCTAATCCCAGGTATCTATTGATGGTGAATACTACTGAGGCCTCTGCAATAATAGTGTCTCCTGATTTGAAGGGGTGTGAAAAGCCTCTCCTGTGCACTGAGAATCCCTGTCTGGCTTATGCAAAGGTTGCAACGCTTTTCCACGAGAGTCCGTATCAGGCAAGAGGTATCGATAAGAAAGCCTTCATTGGGAAGGACGCTGAGATCGGGAAGGATGTGTCCATCTATCCTCTGGTATATGTGGGTGATAACGCCAGGATAGGGGACAGGGTGTCTCTTCTCCCGGGAGTATATATTGGGGATAACGTGAGTATCGGCAAAGACACGATAATTCACTCAAATGTTTCTATCCGTGAAGGTTGTAGGATCGGAGAAAGGGTCATAATCCATTGCGGCACTGTTATCGGAAGTGATGGTTTCGGTTTTGCCAAGGACGGGAAGAAATCCTACAAAATTCCCCAGGTCGGCATAGTCCGGATTGATGATGATGTGGAGATAGGAGCCAACAACGCCGTTGATCGTGCATCATTAGGAAAGACTTGGATCAAAAGGGGTGTTAAGACCGATAACCTGGTCCAGATCGGACATAATGTAATCGTTGGAGAGGACACCATCTTGGTTGCAGGTGTCGCCATAGCGGGAAGTACTGAGATAGGCAACCATGTCACTCTCGCGGGCCAGGTGGGCGTGGCGGGTCACATAAAGATTGGGGAAAACGTTGTCGTAGGCGGCCAATCCGGTGTGACCAAAGACATTCCAGCAGACCAGGTTGTCTCCGGATTACCGTGTGTTCCCCATAAAGATTGGTTGAAGTCTCAGATTGTCTTCACAAAATTGCCTAAAATGAGGAAGGTTTTGAGTGAGTTGGAGTCAAGGATGAAGAAGGTAGAAGCACATTTCGGGATCGATTTGGGGGATAAGTATGCTGGACATTAGGGATATTATGAATGTTTTACCGCACAGATACCCCTTTCTTTTGATCGACAGGATAGTGGAGATAGAAAAGGGCGAGAGGGTAGTGGGCATGAAGAACGTGACCTTCAATGAACCCTTTTTCCAGGGGCACTTTCCTGATTTGCCTATCATGCCGGGGGTTTTGTTGATTGAGGCAATGGCTCAAACCGGTGCAATCCTTGCGTATAGTGATGAATCCGAAGAGGCTAAGGATAAAAACTTTTTTTTCTCCACTATAGATAAGGTTAAGTTCAGAAGGCCTGTAGTCCCAGGAGATCAAGTCAGATTTGAATTAAAGGTCATTAAACGGCGTAGTGCGGTATGGAGGTTTAAGGGCAAGGCATTTGTTGGGGATGCTTTGGTTGCCGAGGGGGAGCTGCAAGGTATAATAGCGGACAAGTGATATACTCGGGGGAGGACTCTTGCAATGATACATCCGACGGCCATTATTCATCCAAAGGCAGCGCTTGATGATGGGGTGGAGATAGGACCATACTGCATAATAGACGAGAATGTCAGGATCGGGCGAGACACGAAGCTAAGGTCTCATATCACAGTGGAAGGCTTTACGCAAATCGGTGAACGATGTGAAATCTATCAGTTTGCTTCTATCGGGGCCCCTCCGCAGGATCTGAAATATAGTGGAGAGAAATCAGAGGTAATTATCGGTAATGACAACATTATCAGAGAGTTTGTAACCATCAACAGGGGATCTTCCGGTGGTGGGGGAGAGACAAGAGTAGGGGATAAAAACTTTCTCATGGCCTATTGCCATGTGGCCCATGACTGCAAGCTGGGGAATAATATTGTCATGGCGAACGCAGCTACCCTTGCCGGTCATATCGAGATTGAAGACCATGCAATCATTGGCGGGCTGGTTGCCATACACCAATTTGTGAGGATTGGGGCGTATTCAATGATCGGGGGAGTTTCAGGGGTTTCCAAAGATGTTCCCCCCTATGTCATAGCTGTGGGAAATCGGGTAAAATTATTTGGCCTGAATGTTACAGGGCTTAGGAGAAATGGTTTTTCCGATACCGCAATAAACAATCTGAAAAAGGCTTACAAGATAATATTTAAATCAGGTATGGTCCTGATGAAGGCATTGGAGAAGGTAAGACTTGAAATCCCTGACTCAGAGGAAGTTGGAAATCTTGTGGGATTCATCGAGGAATCTGAAAGGGGTGTATGTCGGTAATGGAAACAGTTGGCCTTATTGCCGGAGATGGATGTCTCCCTGTAATTTTTGCCAAGGCAATAAAGGAAACGGATTTGAGGGTGGTGGCTGTCGTTTATACGGAGGAAGTCCGAGACAGTCTTAAAGCATACGTGGATAGAATTATTTTGATGGATATTGGACAGCTTCAGGAATTGATAGAGGCCTTTAAAAACGAAATGGTTTCCAATGCGGTGATGGTTGGGGGAATAAGCAAGACGGTGATGTTTTCCGGGATAATACCCGATGCCAGGGCAATGTCTCTCCTTTCAAGGCTAGAGAACAAAAAGGATGATTTATTGCTTCGTGCGATCGCCGGTGAGTTGGAAAAGGATGGCGTTAATATCCGAAGTCTGACAGATTACATCCCCTCTGTCTTTGTTCAGGAGGGATGTCTGACAAAGCGTCTACCTACCGAAGATGAATACAAAGATATCAGATTTGGCAGGGATATTGCCAATGGTATTGGCAGGCTGGACATTGGGCAAACGGTTGTTGTAAAGGATCAAGTCATCCTGGCGGTTGAGGCAATTGAAGGTACGGATGAGGCGATTAGGCGCGGGGGAAGATTAGGGAACGGGAAGGTAGTTGTTGTGAAGCTCAGCAAGCTGGATCAAGATATGCGTTTTGACATTCCGGTGGTGGGGATGGGAACCATGCGCTCCTTAAGAGAAGTGAGGGCTTCTGTGCTGGCTATTGAAGCGGAGAATACGATAATTGTGGACAAGGAGGAAATGATTGGGTTTGCCGATCAGGAAGGTATCTCAATCGTGGCAATCTAACTTGTGTCTGTATGGTAACATATAACTTCTGGACGGAGGTGTCAGGTGTCAGGAGAGATAAACGCAAGATCCGAAACTTGGGGTGGCAGAATAAAGTGCGGAGCACTTTTCGTTCAGGCACCAGATAGGCGCCAATCTCCGGAGGCTTGAGAAAAATGGAAAAAGTCAGAGTCGGTGTAGTAGGGGTAGGGTATCTGGGGCAATATCATGCAGAAAAGTACTCAAAGCTTCCCCAGGTCGAACTCGTTGGTGTCGTTGACACAAACCATGCAAGGGCATTAGAGATCGCCAACCGCTTTAGCACCAAGGCCTTTTTCGATTGTTCAGATCTTTTGGACAGTGCAGATGCGGTGAGCATAGCTGTCCCTACCACTTTACATTACAAAGTTGCGAGCGATTTTCTTGACAATGGTGTCGACATATTGCTTGAAAAACCTATGGCGACAACCCTTGAAGAAGCGGAAAGCCTTATAGAGAGAGCAGAAAGTAAGAACTTGATCTTTCAGGTTGGCCACCTGGAGAGATACAACTCGGCTGTCGTTGCAATAGAAGATGTCTTGAATAATCCTATGTTCATCGAATCCCATCGGTTGAGCTTCTTTACTGAAAGGTCCGCTGACATAGATGTGGTACTAGATCTGATGATTCACGATATTGATATTATATTGAACTTCGTTGATTCCGGGATAGAGAGGATCGATGCAGTGGGAATCCCTGTGATTTCGTCAAAGGTGGATATTGCCAATGCCAGAATAACCTTCGTCAACGGGTGTATAGCCAACATAACCGCCAGCCGGATTTCTGAGAGGCCGATGAGGAAGATTCGTATCTTCCAGCCGGATGCTTATATCTCAATAGATTTTGCCTCGAAGAAGGTCGGTCTGTACAATAAGGTTGAAAACGGTAAAGAAGATGGCGGCTCACATAGGATTGAGATAAACAATGTTACAATAGACGAAAGGGATTCTCTGGAAGAGGAAATCAAATCTTTTATCAATTCGGTTATTACAAGGAGGCCTCTCCCTGTGTCCTGTTATGACGGGAAAAGGGCCTTGTCCGTGTCCCTGCAGATCCTAAGTCAGATCAAACGATCGGAGAGGAATTATGCTGATTCCTATACTCAATTGCAAGGTTCACGATGAAGGGATGAGACTTTGGATGAGTCATCAAAGAGAATCCTTATAGTTGCAGGAGAAGCCTCAGCAGACCTTCATGGCTCCAATCTGATTAAGGCCGCGAGGGAACTGGAGCCCAGTATACACTTCTACGGAATAGGGGGCGAGAAGATCAGGGGGATGGGAGCCGAGATATTATTTGATTCTTCTGATATGGCTGTTGTCGGGGTGATGGAGGTCTTTCCCAAGTTAAAGACGATCATGAGGGCGTTAAGGGATCTGAAAAAATCTTTTGAAGTTTACAGTCCGGATCTAGTTATCTTAATAGACTATCCGGATTTTAACCTTCACCTTGCTAAGTTTGCCAAAAAAAAAGGGGTCCCGGTCCTGTATTACATTGGTCCCCAGGTGTGGGCATGGAGACCGGGTAGAGTCAAGAAGATCGCTCGTCTTGTAGACAAGATGTTGGTAATTCTTCCTTTCGAGACCTCATTCTACGAGAAGGAAAGGCTCGATGTTGAATTTGTGGGACACCCTTTGATAGATGCGGTAAGATCAGAGTTTTCCAGAGAGAAAGCTTTGGAGAGATTCAAACTTGACAAGGACAGGATAACCATAGGGTTGCTTCCCGGAAGCAGAAAGAACGAGGTTAATCTCCTCTTGCCTGAGATGCTTGGGGCCGCCGAGATACTGCGAATAAGGTGGAATGATCCCCAGTTCGTGTTACCAGTGGCGCCTACCGTCAGTAAAGCCGAAATAGAAGAAATCATCAGTAAGACGTCGAATGCTGCAAGGATCGATGTGATCGAGGATAACATCTATGATGTAATAAATGTTTCCGATGTCGTGGTAGTAGCTTCAGGTTCCGCCACTCTGGAGGCGGCGTTAATGAACGCTCCCATGGTCATAATTTACAAGGTCTCTCCTATATCAGCCTTGATCGGGAAATTATTGGTAAAGGTTACGGATATAGGGTTGGTAAACCTGGTGGCAGGGAGGCGGATAGTCTCTGAATTAATTCAGAGAGAAGTTACGCCGGAGAGGATTGCCGAAGAAGTTATAAACCTAGTGGAAGACAACGTGTTACGCCTTAAGATGAAGAACGAGTTATCCTGGGTGAAGAGAAAGCTGGGTAGCCCCGGAGCTTCTCAAAGGGCAGCTAAAATTGCCACCGAGATGTTGTCGGGTTGATGCGATCCTTTTGGCACTGTTATGAAAAAGACGATTAACTTTTATTTAATTAAAGAGATTATAGGCCCTTTTCTGGTTGGAATTCTGGTCTTTAACCTCCTCTTCTTGATGAACGCCATCCTGAAGTTGACAGAGTTGGTGGTTAACAAAGGAGTGAGGGTTATTGACATCTTGAGGTTGATCCTCTATACGATACCTTCCTTTCTTATATACACCATCCCCATGGTTCTGTTAATGGCGGTTCTGACCGCTCTCGGGAGACTCTCCGGGGACAATGAGATCACTGCGATGAAGGCGTCCGGGATAAGCCTCTATGATCTGCTTACGCCAATAATGGTTGCCTCTTTAATCTGTTACATTTCAGCCTCCGTTGTGGCCATATACGTTCTCCCCTGGGCAAATCATTCTTATTGTGAGTTGATTTTCAATATTGCACGGACCAAAGCTAGGATTGGTATAAAAGAGAGAACATTCAACAGTGATTTTAAAGGATTGGTCTTATATGTCAATGAAATAGCCGTGAGAGGCAAGAAATTGGAAGGCGTTCTAGTCTCAGAGGGAAGAGAGAAAGAGGAAGCTCATACGATCATTGCCAGAGAAGGGTATATAATATCTGATCCTAAGTCTTTCATTGTTACCCTGAGATTGATCGACGGTAACATCCACAGAACCGGGAGGGATCTGGACACATATCAAAAGATCGGTTTTGATACCTACGATATAAACCTTAATTTAGGAACGATGATTGAGGAGAAAGGGGTCTTGAACAAGAAGTACAAGGAGATGTCGGTTGCTGAACTACAGGAAAAAATCGGAGCGCTTCGGGCGAAAGAGGAAAATTGTTTCCATCCGTTACAGGTCCTCTATGAGAAATTCTCGCTCCCTTTCGCGTGTATGGTGTTTGGTCTGCTTTCCGTTCCCTTGGGTGTGCAATCGAAACCATCCGGAAATCTATGGGGGTTTGTACTAAGTTTGGTGGTAATCCTCACCTATTATTGCTTGCTCACCTTCGGGGAGATCCTGGCCAAAAATGGGAATATACCTCTTTCCGTTGCTTTATGGGCACCAAACTTTTGTCTAGGTGCACTGGGAGCATACATGCTCATTAAGACAGCCAACGAATCGCCCATCGGCATTGTCTTATGGATAGAACGGATTCTAAGGAAATTGAGATCAAGATCTTACCATTCCCCTTAACTCCCCCCCCCCACCCCCCAGGAGATCAAAGACCGGTTGCGGGTTACTGTCAGGATAATCTTGATGATACTTAAAGAGATAGAAAACATTGGAACTATATAAGCGTATACTTCAGTTTGTGCGGCCCTACTGGTTCAGACTACTGGGCGCCATGATATGCATGATGTTTGTTTCCGCTGCTACCGCGGGTGTCGCCTTTTTAGTGAAGCCTGTAATAGACGATACATTTATCAATAAAGATATCTCTATGCTTTATTTGATCCCTATAGCGATCATCGTGCTGTACTTAGTGAAGGGGGTATTCGATTATGGCCAAGCTTACTTAATGGGCTATGTAGGCCAGAGAGTAGTTGCGGATATCAGAAATAAACTCCATCGTCATATACAGACACTCTCCCTTTCTTTCCTCACCAGAACCCCCACCGGAATCCTTATGTCGAGGATCACCAATGATGTAAACCTGATACAGTCGGCGGTATCCAATGCGGTTACAAGTATACTCAAACATGCATTTAGTATCATTGGGCTGACCGGGGTCGTATTCTATCGAGATTGGAAGTTGGCGATTTTCTCTTTCTTGATCTTTCCACTTGCAGTCGTTCCCATTGTAAAATTCGGAAGGAGACTTCGAAAGGTGAGTACCCAAAGCCAGAAAGTCATGGGAGCCTTAACAACCCTCTTACAGGAAACAATATCCGGGAATAGGATTGTAAAGGCTTTTGGGATGGAGGAATACGAAAACAAGAGATTTTCTGATGAAAACAACCGACTGTTCCGGACGATTATGAAGTCGTTGAAGATTCGTGCCATGTCCTCCCCTGTAATGGAACTCATCGGAGGGTTAGGGTCCGCTTTGGTTATCTGGTATGGCGGATACTGCGTTATAAAGGGGTATTCCACACCCGGCAACTTCTTCTCGTTCCTTGCAGGTTTGATCATGCTTTATGAACCGGTGAAGAAGCTCAGTAAGGTGAACAACATTATCCAACAAGGGCTGGCTGCCGCTGTCAGGGTGTTTGATATTTTAGACACGGAACCTGAAATCAGGGATAAGAGAGACGCGAAACCCCTCCCACCTTTCTCAAAGTCTATAGAGTTTCGGTGTGTTTCCTTTAAATATGATGATGAATTAGTCCTCAAGGATATCTCCCTGAAGGTGAATATAGGGGAGTCTGTTGCTCTAGTCGGTATGAGTGGCGGGGGAAAGACTACACTGGTCAATCTGATCCCCCGTTTCTATGATGTGACAAGCGGTGCTATACTGATAGATGGAGTGGATATCAGAGATGCGACTATTGAGTCTGTTCGATCACAAATCGCCATCGTTGCTCAGGAGACAATCTTGTTCAACGATACCATAAGGAGCAATATTGCCTATGGGGATATCAATAGGCCTGATGAGGCAATTTTGAAGGCCGCCAAGACTGCCAATGCGCATGAGTTTATCATGGCAACCCCTATGGGACATGACACCATTGTAGGAGAGCAGGGAGTGAAACTTTCTGGTGGGCAGAGACAGAGGATGTCCATAGCACGGGCTGTATTGAAGGATGCGCCGATTCTGATCCTTGACGAGGCAACCTCTTCTCTTGATACAGAGTCGGAAATCGAGGTGCAGCAAGCCCTTGAAAACCTCATGAAGGATCGGACGACCTTTATTATTGCCCATCGGCTTTCTACTATCAGAAATGCTGATAGGATAGTTGTCATCATAGATGGGGAGATCGTGGAAGAGGGACCACACGAAGAACTCCTCAGAAAGAATGGGGAATACGCAAAATACTATAAATTGCAGTTCAGTGACGGTGGAGAGGTTGTTCCTTTAAATTCTGCGAGGACTATGCCTGCAAAAGCCAGAAAATTGCTTTCCGGAGATTCTCCGTAGTTTTGACGTTCCAGTTACATGGTCGAATGAAGGTTTCGAGTAACCGCTCACTCCCCCCCCCTCGTAAAGGGGGGCCGGGGGGGGGGGGTTGCTTGTACCTGGTAGATAAATCCCCCCGACCCCCCCCCCTTTTTCCAAAGGGGGGAGTGAATAGTTATGGTTTCGAAGGTGATGATGCAGTGAAATTCAAAAGGGTCAGAAAGAAGCTGGAAAAGAGGCTAAAAGTCACGGCAGCGCCTTTTTTGGCGAGTTTAACTGTTAGATTTTTGTCTTTAACCTTGAAGATAACGGAACATAATCCAGAGACTGTGAGACAGTTTTGGAGAGACGACAGGAGCGTGATTGTTGCTTTCTGGCATGGACGGTTGCTCATGGTTCCGGCCTTCTTCAAACGCAATAAAGAAAAAGGTGTTTCCGGTCTTATCAGTCGCCATAGTGATGGAGAGATCATTAGCAGGACCGTTGGACTCTTGGGGTTTGAGACAATTCGAGGTTCAACCGGAAAAAGTGGTTTCTCCGCCCTTCGCAAAATGATTAGTGTGCTGAAGAGTGGTTCTGATTTGGTGTTGGCTCCGGATGGTCCCAGAGGGCCAAGATATAAAGTTCAAAGAGGAGTTATCGACCTGGCACGGATGAGTGGGGCTCCCATACTCCCCATGGCTTTCAGCTCGTCTAAGAGGAAGATATTCAAGAGCTGGGATGCTTTTTTACTGCCCCTTCCATTTTCAAGGGGTGTTTATGTGTGGGGAGAGCCGATATACGTCGAGAAAAGAGGCGGTGAGGACTATCTGGAGGAGAGGAGAAGGCTGTTGGAAGAGAGGCTCATGAGCATCACCCATCAGGCGGACCTTTATTTTGAGAAGCATGAATGAAGACCTATCCGTTGTATAACCTGGTATTGATCCTTGGATCAATACTGGTTCTTCCCTTCTATCTATTCAAGATGATAGCTACCGGCAAGTATCGGAGGAGCCTCCTTCAAAGGTTGGGGTTCCTGCCGGGAAAGCTGGTAGAAGACCTTTCCGGAGAAACCGTTGTTTGGATTCATGCGGTTTCAGTGGGGGAAGTACTCTCATCCCTATCCTTAATCGGAATGATCAAGGAGAAACACCCAAACGCCAAGATCCTTGTTTCCACAGTTACGGAGACAGGAAATTATACGGCCAATTCAAGACTCACGGGTGTAGACGCTGTCATCTTCTTTCCATTGGATTATACGTGGGTGGTCAAAAGGGTGATCAGGGCCATTAATCCTAGGCTGTTCATACTGGTGGAGACCGATATATGGCCAAACTTCTTAAGAGAGTTGAGGAGACGCAAGGTTCCTTCCATGATTGTTAATGGCAGGGTATCTCCCAGATCATACCGAAGATATGTGTGGTTTAAATGGTTTTTCAAGGTGATATTTCAGAATATATCGGTTTTTTCTATGCAATCTAATGTGGATTACGACAGGATAACGGGAGTTGGGGCTGACAGATCGAGGGTGGTGACAACGGGGAATCTAAAATTCGACCAGGAAGTCCCTGAGATCAGCGATGCGGAGAAAATGCGCATATTGAATTCGATGGGACTGAAGCCAACCTGTAAGGTTTTTGTTGCAGGGAGTACCCATAGGGGTGAAGAGGAGATTGTCCTCGATGTCTTCGAAGATATCAGGACGGAATGTCCTGACCTGGTACTCATTCTTGCGCCACGGAACCCGGAGAGATTTGTGGAGGTCGGAAATATACTATCTAAACGGAGCCTCATTTGGGTAAGAAGGACGGACCATCCTATGCCGGCAGACCCAGAGGATAGGGACGTAGTCCTTCTTGATACAATAGGAGAACTATGCGGGACATACAGTATCGGATGCCTTGTTTTTGTTGGAGGGAGTTTTGTAAAGGTAGGCGGGCACAACCTTTTGGAGCCGGCGGCTTACAAGAAAGCCGTAATCTTCGGCCCCCATATGCATAACTTTTTAGAGATCTCCGGGGTGTTAAAGGACAGCGGTGGCGGGGTCCAGGTGAGAGATAAGGACGAATTTATCTTGCAGACAAGGAGGTTGCTGAACGACCCCTCCCTTTTAAAGGACTTAGGGGAGGCAGCATACGGTGTAATTAGAAAGAATCAAGGGGCAACTCTGCGGAATATGGAGATAATAGATCGATTCATCTGAAGTCGCGGGAAGGTATCAACAACCTACATTGACTATAGATTTCCATATATTAAATTTCACTGCGTTAGGGACGTGGCCGAAATAACTTCCTCAAGTTGGCGCTCAGATTTAGGTCAGATTTGTTCGATCTGAAAATACAAAACCACAGGAATAGTTTTGCCTATTTCGAGGATTTTGTGTTTGAAGATCGGGCAAAGATGGCCT
>DAOWME010000092.1 GCA_030643245.1 Deltaproteobacteria bacterium | reverse complement strand
GAGGGGCACATCTTAAATATTAAATATTCTTCTTGAGCTTTATGATCTGGCCTCTCAGTCTCTTATTCCGAGCTATTTCTCCAGTAAGGGGCGGGGCCAAAATAACTTCCTCAAGTTGGCGCTCAGATTTAGGTCAGATTTGTTCGATCTGAAAATACAAAACCACAGGAATAGTCTTACCTATTTCGAGAATTTTGTGTTTGAAGATCGGTCAAAGCCTGTCCTCGACCCCGATCGGGGGATGGCCTGAAGATGAGATGTACAAATGGGGAAGTTATTTCGGCCTCGACCCTTACCTTTCCCTATGTTCCCGACTCCCAAGATGCCAGATACTCTTCCTGCTCCTCCGTCAGTGTGTCTATCTTTATACCCATGGAGTCAAGCTTGAGCCTTGCTATCCTCTTGTCTATTTCTGCAGGGACCTTATACACCTTATTTTCTAATTTATTGCCATTTCTTGCCAAATACTCCGCGGTCAATGCCTGATTTGCGAAGCTCATGTCCATCACACTTGAGGGATGTCCCTCCGCTGCCGCAAGATTAACAAGCCTTCCTTCTCCAAGCACATATACATTGCGACCATCGGAGAGTGTAAACTCATCCAGAGAGTCTCTAATCGCTCTCTTGCCCTTGCATATCTCTTCCAGCGCAGTTAATTCCAGTTCCACATTAAAATGACCTGAGTTAGCTATGATAGCCCCATCTTTCATCGCAAGAAAGTGCTCTTTCCTTACAACGTTGATATCGCCTGTAAGTGTACAGAAGAAATCCCCGATTTTAGCCGCATCTCCAATGGGCAGGACACGGTACCCGTCCATTACAGCCTCCAATCCCCTCAAGGGATCTACCTCGGTTACTATTACGTTGGCGCCCATGCCCCTTGCCCTCATAGCGACGCCTCTGCCACACCAGCCGTATCCACAGACCACGAAGACGGATCCTGCCAGCAGACGATTCGTAGCTCGAATAATTCCATCGATTGTACTCTGCCCGGTTCCGTAACGGTTATCAAAAAGGTGCTTTGTGTCGGCATCATTGACCGCTATAATAGGGAACCTCAGGACCCCTTTCTCTGCCATGCTGCGAAGTCTTATGATTCCAGTGGTGGTCTCTTCCGTTCCCGCAACTATACCATCAATCAGTTCCGTCCTTTTGGAATGTAACGTGGACACCAAGTCCGCGCCATCATCCATGGTAATCATAGGCGCTATATCCAGGGTGGCATCTATATGCCGGTAATAGATTTCATTATCTTCCCCCTTCCTTGCGTATACCGGGATCTCATAATCCTTAACTAAAGATGCGGTGACATCATCCTGTGTGCTTAGAGGGTTGGATGCACAAACCACAACAGAGGCACCTCCAGCCTTCAAGGTTCTCATTAACCCGGCAGTCTCCGTCGTCACATGAAGACAGGCAGCAATTCTAACCCCTTCTAGCGGTTTTTCCTTTTGAAACCTTTCTCTAATGGAATTCAGGACCGGCATGCTCCTGCCTGCCCACTCAATCCGGAGTTTCCCCTTTTCTGCAAGGCCTATATCTGTAATGTCAAAATTCATTTCAACCTCCTCATATACCGGCAGCACGTTTCAGCAAGTCAACTTTGTCGGTCTTCTCCCACGTAAAATCAGGATCCGTCCTTCCAAAATGACCATAACATGCGGTCTTCTTATATATCGGTCTTAGCAAGTCCAGTTCTTCTATTATTCTTGAGGGTTTCAGGTCAAAATTCTCCTCGACTATCTCTACAATTCTATCCGAGGGCAAGATGCCTGTCCCATTGGTATTTACCATGACTGAAACAGGGTCTGCCACACCGATTGCATAGGCCATTTGAACCTCGCATCTTCTTGCCAGACCTGCCGCCACTATATTCTTTCCCACGTAACGGGCCATATAGGAGGCGCTCCTGTCCACTTTTGAGGGATCCTTTCCGGAAAAACATCCGCCTCCGTGGCTTCCCTGTCCCCCATAAGTATCTACGATTATCTTCCTGCCGGTCAAGCCGCAGTCCCCCTGAGGGCCGCCCACAACAAACCGTCCTGTGGGATTAATGTAGTATTTGGTCTCTTCATCCAAAAGATCCTTAGGGATAACCTTCTTAATAACCTCTTCGATTATCCCCTCTTTCAGCGACGCGTATCCCACATCCGGGGTATGCTGGGAAGAGACGACTACCGCATCAACCCTCGTTGGCTTACCATCCACATACGCAATGGTGACCTGGGATTTTCCATCCGGCCGAATGAATTCAAGTATACCCTCTTTTCTGACCTTGGCCAACCTCATGGTCAGTTTATGGGCATAGACTATCGGCATGGGCATCAACTCCGGGGTTTCGTCACAAGCAAAGCCAAACATCAGACCCTGGTCGCCGGCCCCCTGATCTTTTCCGTCGACCGCATTCACGCCAAGCGCTATATCGGGAGACTGCTGGTCAATGGAGGTTAATACGGCACAGGTTTCCCAATCAAAGCCCATGGACGAATCATTATACCCGATCTCTTTGATGGTTTCCCTTACTATCTTCGGCATATCTACATAGCAAACAGTAGTAATCTCCCCTGCTATGATTGCCATTCCCGTTGTTACAAGAGTTTCACAGGCTACCCTCCCTTTCGGATCTTGCGCAATAATCGTGTCGAGTATAGCGTCGGAGATCTGATCGGCTATCTTATCAGGATGCCCCTCTGTAACCGATTCTGAAGTAAATAGAAATTTCTTAGCTGGCATAGAACTCTCCTTTGCAACCGTTTAAACCATTAACACCAAAAATCATCAATCCGCATCCTCTAATTTCCTAAATTCTATAGGGAAACGCTTTCCCATTTCTGCCTTCATAAATGACCCGATTTCTGAAGCTGTGGCAAGTCCCATGATATGGTCCAAGAGTTGCTTCGACTCTTCATGTGTTATGGAGCGTATAACCTTCTTGATCTGCAAAACCGAGAGGGCATTCATGCTCAATTCATCCAAACCCAACCCCAAAAGGATTGGAACGTGTAAGGGTTCTCCTGCCATCTCTCCACACATTCCTACCTTTATACCCTCATTATGTCCACACTCGACCACCTGCTTTACCAACCTCAGAACCGCCGGATGTAGCGGTTCATAAAGATAACTGACATGCTCGTTTACCCGATCGATGGCCAGCGAGTATTGTATTAGATCATTGGTCCCAATGCTAAAAAAGTCTACCTCCCTGGCCAGGATATCGGCAAGGGTGACAGCAGACGGGATCTCTATCATTATTCCGATTTTTATACCAGTATCGAACGGAACCCCCGTGGCCTTTAGTTCGTTTTTTACCTCCTCCAGCACCTCCTTTGTCTGGAGGATCTCTTGAACCCCGGAGATCATGGGGAATATCACCTTTACCTTTCCAAAGTTACTGGCCCTTAAAATTGCCCGCAGCTGGGTCTTAAATATCTCTACCTCTCTCAGGCAGAACCTGATGGCCCTGAGACCCAGAGCAGGGTTCATCTCTTTGGCAAGTTCGAGATGAGAAATGAATTTATCCCCGCCGATGTCTAGAGTTCGAATCGTAGCGGAATAAGGATGCAATTGTTCCACGACACCCTTATAGGCCTGAAATTGTTCTTCCTCCGATGGAAGCTCCTTTCGATTCAAATACAAGAATTCCGTTCGATACAAACCTATGCCTTCGGCTCCGTGTTCCAAGACAGACGGGATCTCTTCAATCAACTCTATATTTGCAACAACCTTGACTCTGAACCCATCCGGTGTTTCTGCAGGCAAGTCTTTATACTTAAAGAGTTCTTTTTCTAAACTTTCATAATCCCTTTTCTTCTCTAGATACTCATTTAATATAGCCTTTGAAGGGTTTATTATGACTATTCCCGTTGTGCCGTCAACTACAAGGGAGTCCCCCTTCTCCACCGCTTCGGTAACCTTCTCCAGGCCGAGCACAGCCGGAATCTCCAGCGCCCTTGCTATAATTGCCGTATGAGATGTCCTTCCACCCATATCAGTCACAAACCCGATAACCTTATCCTTGCTCATCTGGACAGTATCAGCCGGCGACAAATCGTGGGCAACGACAATGACCTTTTCTTTCAAATTGGCAAAACTCTCTTCCTCCTTTCCAAGAAGATTCCTGAAGATCCTAGCCCCAACATGACCAATGTCACTATCCCTTGAGCTCAAATACTCATCGTCTATCTCCTTGAAAGCCCTTAGAAGCTTTTGCAGGGTGATCTCTAAGGCCCACTCGACATTGATCTTTTCCTCTCTTATCCGCTTTATGGTTTCGTCAATAAGCATCCTGTCTTCAAGGATCATTAAATGCGCATCCATAATATGAGCCACGTCTTTGGCATCCTGACTCAGCATATCTTCCTTTGCCCTTGAACACTGCTCCTTAGACGTTTCAACAGCATATTTGAATCGTTCCTCTTCTGAAGGCACTTCAGTCTCACTGATAAGTCGATATGTAAAAATATCTATCTTTTTCCGATCGACAGTTCGGGCCTTCCCAATGACTATGCCGGGCGAGCCTACGATCCCTTTTATGATGTAATCCTCTTTTCTCTTATGTTCCATCCCTTTTATTCCCCAAATCCATCCTCTATTAGGCATCCCAGTTCATCCAAAGCTTCTCTGGCATCCCTGCCTTCCGCCCGCACAATAATTCTGCTTCCCTGGGAAGCTGCCAACATCAGTATCCCCATTATGCTCTTGGCGTCAACCTCCAGTTCATCCTTCAAAATGCAAATATCCGAATCAAATTTGCTGGCGGTCTTTACAAGTTTCGTTGCAGGTCGAACATGCACTCCCAGCTCATTCTTGATAGTGAAGGATTCCCTAACAATCAAGCTGTTCCCTCTTTGTTCAGCGTCATGGAAAGGGTTCAAATATCGTCTCTATTTCCACCGGTCCGGACTATAGATTTTCAAGCATCTTTCATATGAGCTTAAAAGTAGTTTACACTTTTTATTTTTTTGAACCGCAGAATGTCGAAGTAATACCTTCGAAATTTTGCGACTGTGCAGTTGGTCAAGTTTACCGCTTGCCGCCTACTTGCTTCGTTTGCTTCTTATGAAGTAATATAATCCACCCCGCATCCGGCCTCGCCCCTTATAGTGTTTTAGATGTTATATTTTACAAAGCCGGAGGGAGGCATACCAGTAAGTCATACGTTTTTAGCACGTCGTCGAGGATTCCGACCGATATTTTTTTATAGTTGACAGCTTATCTGATTAACATTAGCATTACTGGTATTACTATAGGTTACAATACCTTTAAACATTTGAGAGAAATTTGACATTACATCGAGTACTGGGGTTGACTTTGTCGAAGAAGGTGTTCGGGTCTATCTCATTAAAATAACGCTTAAACGTATGGAGTCAACTACCACGACCAGAAGTCCAGAGGTGGTGGTAGCTGAGTGGACAAGAAGATGACACTCTCCGTTTCTGAAAGGTTACGCCGCTTCTATAATCAGTTTTCGGATGATGATCATGTTCTTGTCATTATCAATGCCGACCCGGATGCAATTGCCAGCGCTATGGCTGTGAAAAGATTGCTATGGCGTAAAACGGCAAGTGTAACGATATCGAATATTAATGTGATTAAACGCCCGAACAATCTGGCCATGATCCACCTTTTGGGGGTGAACCTCACCCACGTAAATAAAATACAGGAAAAACGCTTTAACCGTTTTGTAATAGTCGATTCCCAACCGGATCATAATGAAGCCTTTGCAAGGTTCAAGTATGACGTAATCATAGATCATCATCCTGAAACGGTTTACAAAGCGCCTTTTCAGGACATCCGCCCCAAATACGGCGCCACAGCCAGCATAATGACCGAATACCTGAGAGCAGCAAAAATAAAACCCTCCGCAAGGTTGGCCACAGGGCTGGTCTTTGCTATTAAAACAGATACAAACAATTTCGCAAGACATGCCTTGATGGAGGATGTCAGGGCATTTCAGTTTCTTTTTAAGCATACCAATACACATCTCTTACAAAAGATCGAACGATCAGAGCTCAAACGCGACTTCCTTAAATACTTCAAAAGCGCCCTCGAGACTATGCGCGTCCGTAAAGGCAGGGTATTTGTGCATCTCGGTTCTGTGGTAAACCCGGATGTATGCGTCCTCATCGCCGACTTTTTCATGAAGGTTGATTCTATTAATTGGAGCATTATTTCAGGACTGTATAATGGTAAGCTGGTCATCATATTCAGGAACGACGGGCTTCGCAAGAACGCCGGGAGGATAGCACAGTTGAGCTTCGGTCATATCGGATCTGCCGGCGGCCATAAGAGCATGGCTCGTGTGGAGATTTCAGTTGAAACCCTAAATGATATTATTGACATTAAAGACGATAAAATCCTTTTGAGATGGATCAGAAATCAGGTTACAAGAAGAGGGGAGACAGTTTGATCCGCCAGGAGGCATTCGTTTACCCTGTTTGCAGGGTAATTGCCGAAGCTGTGCCGAAACACTTTAAAACCGAATTGTAACGCCTTTATTCCTTATGCGGTTGCGGGCATATTGAGGTTGACCTCCGGTGGTGCCCGGTCCAAGGGATTGGAGAGGGACTCATTGTCCCTATCGGGATGGTGATCCTCTATAAGGTCTTTCCCCCAGAAGAGCTCGGCATAGCGATGGGGGTCTACGGGTTTGGGGCGGCCCTCGCCCCGGCCATGGGCCCTACCATAGGGGGTTACATAAACGACGTCTTGCACTGGCGTTGGATATTTTACATAAATATCCCCATAGGGGTCGTAGGCCTGACCTTGGCTTTTCTCCTCCTCAGGGAAAGCAGGGAGCAGAAGGAGGAAAAGGCTCCATTTGACGGTGTGGGTTTTCTCCTTTTAACGGTCATGATCTCCTCTCTTATACTTTTCCTGGCCAAAGGACAGGAAAAGGAATGGTTCCAGTCAGACTTTATCCTCTACATGCTCATCCTGTTCCTCGTCTCTACCCCACTTTATATCCTGTGGGAATTGAAGACGAAGACGCCGATCACAGACCTCCGAGAAACCGCCGTCTTTTGAAGAAGAGCGGCAAGGAGTCACCCAAAACCGGAGATGACCCGCAGGCCGGCAGTGATGTCGAGTCAACCCGCAACATCGGAGAGATACCTGCCCGTAATAAGTTGGGAAAGCCGGCTACGATTGAAACAAACCATGTCTTTTGCCCAACTGAGGGATGCCGTGGGTTCCATGTACTGGGACCTCATCAGAATCATTGGATCGTAGGTGCAGGCACCTACACCACCAAAGGGGAAGAGAGACGTCAAATGTTTCAGTGCCAATGGTGCAAGGCAATATTCTCCGAAACGCGGGGTACCGTCTTTTTTGGTTTCAAGACACCTTCTGAGACCATCTATCGTGCCCTGGCATCTCTGGCCGAAGGAATGGCTTTAACCGCACGAATCACATCTTGCATCTCTTGCTTCACTTTTTTCATGGTCGTTTGGTCAGTTGAGCTTGTGGTTTGTTCATTTGAGCTTTCAGAGGAACATCCTAACGAAATACCAAACATAGCTATCACCGCAAGCATCATTGCTAATCTAAAACTTTTTTGAATTTTCATTGGGGGGTATATACTTGACGCAAGTGACTACAATATGTAGTATAGTGATCCATGATAAGCAAACTGGAGATCCAGCCCATGTGTCAATGCCTGGTGTACATCGAGTTTCGTCATTGCTTAGGCGATGGTTGCTAAGTACTCATCAGGGTGCTGTCAGCGGTAAACATCTCGACTATTATCTAGACGGGTATACGCTCCGTTTCAACCGTCGCACATCGCGTTCAAGAGGGCTACTTTTTTATCAACTCATGGAGCAGGCAGTTGTGACCGCACCAACGTCATACTCTAATATTGTGAACATGAACCACAATATGTAGTGGGTACTTGCGTCAAGTATATACCCCCTTTTCATTTATGGTCCTCCTATAATTGATTGAGTTTGTTATAAGTTCGAGACCATCGAAGCTGGATTTTCTTTCCGGCCCCAATGACCTCTAGTGCAGCATTAGTTTAAAGATTTACTTGGATTTTAAAGTGGCCGATTTTACAGCCTCGCCGAGTAAGTCCCTCGCACTTTCAGCACAGAAATCATATCTATTGAAACATCCCTATTTGGGATGCCATTCTCCTTGGCTTTGGGTTTCTGTTACTTATTGAGAATCAACACTTCAATTCGACGATTTCGTTCACGCCCGTCTTTTGTTTTATTAGATGCTACCGGACGTGTCTCACCACACCCTTTTACATTAATATCCTTTGAATCGATTTTGCCAACTTTTTTCAGAAATGAGGCTACTGTCTGTGCACGTTTTTGTGAGAGTTTCATATTAAGCGCTGTACTGCCAGTAGAGTCAGTATGCCCTGTAACAATAATTTTGGGGTTATCAAAAACATTGATGGCTTGCATGATCTTTTCTAAGAGGTCAAAGTTGCTCGAATTGATCTCGCTTCCGCCAACTTTAAAGTTAAAAGCATGCGTTTCGAGCAGCATATTGTTGCCTTGTCGATAAACATAAGATTCTTCCTCTGTAAATATCGACTGAATTTTGTCAAAGCGTGCTTGTGCCTTCCGATTTGCCTCTTCAATATCCAGCAACTGTTTTTTCATCGAGGCTTCTGAAATAAGAATCTTCTTATTCAGACTCGCAATCTCTTGCTTATGTTCCGATGTAGATTTTTCAGCTGCATTTTTCTCTTTGATCAGTTGATTTATCCGCGCTTGAATACCCATAACAACATTATGGTTGGAGTCGTCCAAAGTAAGCTTTTTCTCAAAAGGCTTATTGATCAATTCCAACTGCTTTTGGTACCAAAGCACTCTATCTTCACTGCTGAAATCACGGCGTTCGAAGTCTTTGAGCGTTTCTGTGATGTAGATACTCTTATTCGCAAAATAGACCGCTTTATTGGCGTGAGCCTCAGCTTTTGGCGTTTGTGTGCGTCCCACATTCAATACATTCAGAGCAAGTCCAAGCTCTTCCTCAGCCAGTTTGAAGGTTTTGGGAGCATACTCATCGACCTCCTGTTCCTCGGCTGTAGCAATCGCAGCTTTTGCTTTGTGTGTGATACCGAGCTGCAGCGAGTCAAGCTCTAGTGTCGCATACTCTTTGATCAGCTCGGCACACAGCTCTTTGGCATCTTCTGTGTCGCCATGTTCGATCGCCACGGTAGCTTCTTTTAATTTTACTTCCAATTCAGAATATTCTTCAGGATACACTGTCGGTGCAGCAGCACTCTGTGCCTTTGCTCTTGCTGTGAGCGCTTCACGCATAATCGTTTTGCTGGTATCTGCGTTTTTCATTGCCGTACGCAATTGTTCCAAACCGGTTTGTGCAAGTTTTTCCGCTTCTGCGTCTTGCGACATCGCTTTGTCCAAAGCATTGTCATAGCTCTTTTGGGCATCCGAATATCCTTCCGGAGCGAGGTACCCCACACCAGCTTTTTCCGCCTTGATTAAGAGCACATACAATTCATTAACCGATTGATATTTTTCCATTGCGGCTGACTTGCTTAACTGTAACTGAAGTCCTGATGTCGCACATCCTGCCAGTAATGAAGCTGAAAAAAGGAGAATAACGATCTTTTTTGTCAATAGTACTCGAAAAATATTTTGATATTTCATTTATCGACCTCCTGTAATTAATTGAAATAGTTATAAGTTCGAGATCATCGAAGCTGGATTGTTTCTCGATCCCAATGTTCCTTTAAACAAGAGTTTACTTGAATCTTGAAGTGGCCGATTTCACAGCCTCGCCGAGTGAGTCCCACGCAAGTTCAGTACTTGCTTTAAGATCCTCCCATGCGTCTTCACCGGCGTCTTTGAGCTCTCTGAGCTTCTCTTGCGCTGCTTCCTGTTTTGAGCGCAAATCCTCAATTTGCTTGTTATACTCGAGCTGCGCATCGGCTTTTGCTTTGTCGGCTTTTGCCTTCATTTTATCAATCTTAGCTTTCCATTCGTCCAACTGTGCCTCTATTTTTTGTTGATACGCTTCTTTTATACTCATGGTTTTCTTCTAATTAATTTAATGAGTTGGGTAATTCGGTATACATACGGTCTCAAGAAATATTCATCACATCACCTCCTTTAGAATAGTGTCTTTACAACGGATCTTCCAAACATAGAATGTTGTTTTTTTGAGTGTAACCATTTGAAACTATATAACATATTGATTCTTCAAGTCTTTTTTCATAGTGAACACAATATAGAAATATTGGAAATTCTTAATGTTTATAATTTTGAATTAAATTACAGTATGTTAGGAGACAGTGACTACACAATTACCATAAAAAAGCTTATTTGTAACGCATAAGTCTAAATGTTGACTGAAGTGGACCCCATTGTCAAGACAAAAAACCACAATATTTAAATTACACTTTAGTAGTACTAGTAATGAGGGGGGTCTGG
>DAOWME010000230.1 GCA_030643245.1 Deltaproteobacteria bacterium | reverse complement strand
GCTTTAAGCCGCGGTGAGAAGAGATAGAGGACTCAAGTTTCCTCAGTCTGTTTATTAATTCGACACTCTTATTGACGTGTGCAGATGCTTCTTCCTTTGATCTTCCATAAAGCCTCAATGCGCTATTGATAACATTTAAATCGTTTATCAGGTCATGCCTCAAAATTTTATTTGTTAATTTAATATGTCCGCGCTGTGCTTTTATTTCTTCTTCCGCTTTCTTGCGCTCGGTAGTGTCTCGCACAATGGACAACACAGTGTTTTGTCCCTTGAACTCGAACAGATGGGTACTAATCTCACAAGGGAACTTTTTGCCGTCTTTGGTTACGGCAGTTATTTGATTTGTCTTTGACGGATACAAATTTATCCTTTTAAAGTTCTACTTTCAAAGTAACTATCTCAAAAGGTTCCATCTTCAATACTATTCTTTTTTTCTCTTTTTTAAACTCTTTTACCACTACCTCGTCCTCTTGCTCCAGCAGGTTCACTGCCTTGACCGCCGTTGGCTCTCGGAATAGAGTTATTTCTGCATTTGTCTCTTCTCCCTTCGTCTCATAGAATCTTAGAATTACACCATCTCCGTCCTCTGCCCTCTTAAGTGCGGATAAAACCACACTTTCTGGTTCTATTTTCAAAAAGGACCGTTTCAGGGGTAGTTTTTTGCCCTTCGGTAACTGCATTGCATCCAATTCGAAGTTGAATTCAAGAGCTTGCCTGTAAGATGAAGCTTCCCGCCAATCTCCTTTATGCGGATATATAGAATATTTAAACACGTATCTTTTAAACTCCTGCGCATCCGGAACAGGTATTGCAGGACCTGTCATGCCATCCGAAGACAGCATTGAAACACTTCTTAGCAGTGTCAAATATATGTCGCCTTCCCTTATTGTGTTTTCCGGTGTCCCTGTGTGCATCACGGTCAAGCCCTTCTTTCCGTCAGAATAATCAAGCCACTTCAGCGATGGAAATACACCGCAGGGCTTCTCAAACCACTCTCCTTGTGGCTCACATCTAAATGGGCAGGTCGGACGGGAAACAACACCAAATTGAGTTCCGCAGGCATAATCAGAAGATTTTATGCTCGTGGAGAACCGGACCCTGAGGCGTGCCTTCGGATGCTTGTCCATTATGTACGTGATGAAGTCTATTCTCGGAATGTCCTTATAAACTATTACTTTTTTTTCGCACTCTAAGAATTTATGCTGCCATATAAGTGGTTCCAGCTTCTCTGTCAATCTGTACGGCCAGCGTAGCGAAAAATAATCGGTCTTGACGTTGATAACCCGCCTCAAAGGACTTTCATTTATCCCTAAATTCGCTATCCGGAACGAGCCATACTTCACACCCTCTCCTGTTTCTGTTTTCACAGGGATACACATTTTTTGCAGATGATAGTAAAGGTCACCAGTTTCTTCCTCTAGCACAAGCTCATTCGCCTTGCAAATCCTCTCTCCTTCTTGAATCACGTCAATTAACCCTGTGGCAGGGTCCATTTCAACCCCAAAGAATCTGTTTTCTATGGTGTTCCCCCTTATCATAATAAAATTCGGGTCATAACGATACCGTTTAGGCTCCCGCTCAAGGATTTTATACACCTTATATCCCAATCCAGGAACCGTAGGAACAAATCCTATCTTCGCATGTCTCACCGAGTCATCTTCATACCTCGTAAACTGTAAGACCTCCACATCTATTTCCTCTTCACCATTTTTTAATCCTTTAATCGCTACTATTTCCCCTTTCTCAAAATTCAAATCCGTCTCTACCCAGTCCCTCACTTCCCACGACAGCGAGTTAAATATAATTACGTCCCCTCCTTCAACTCCCCCCGCCCCTTCCTCCGATTCATGCTCTACTATTATAGGGAACATGCGGGGACAGAGAGTGCGCATCTTGGTCCTGAGGAAGTTCAGATATTCCCTCACTTCATCATAACCCCTGTCCATCCCTGTCCCTGGAACTACATCATGAAATGCGAGGAACAAGATTTTTCGCCAACAGTCGCGTAACTCATCAGAGGGATAGTAGCCATTCAGGAGTGATGCTATTGTACCCCAACGCTCGCAACACAACAACCAACTTTCGTGGCTACATAGTCCCTGTTTTATCCAGATCCTGCTCGAGCAGCAATCAGGAAAAACAGCGGAATACTTCCCGGAATACATCTCCCCTTTCCGCACCACCATCTTAATATTCTTCTCTTCTATTTCCTTCTCCAGTGCTTCAAAGAATTCTATTGGCGTTGCAATCTTCATCCTCGCTACTTTCCCTTTATCCTTATTCCACGCCTTCACAACCTCAGAAGTTTCCGGCTGCGGCATCGTAACTCCACTCCCTGAAGGCATCAAGATGTGAGCGGTTGCTGCTACTTCCTTGAGTTTCTTATAGCTTTCATCCAGCTTTGTCAAGTCCAACCCTGCCCTGTATCCTAAAGGCATCCAGTGAGCTAAAATTATCGTTCCATCCAAACCCTCCCACAAGAATTCGGAGGGCTTTTTCTTCGTTACTCCCCTCCTAAATGCAACATACTTGTAGCCGGATTTTTTGTATATCTGCGGGAGCTGCGCATTCAAGCCAAAACTATCTGCCTGCCACATTACCGGTACATTAACTCCAAACTTCTCCTTCGCATATCTCTTACCAACCAGGATTTCTCTTATCAGTGTCTCTCCTTCTGGAAGCATTGTATCAGCCATCAGGTATTCCCCATCGGCTATCTCTATCTTGCCCCCCTTTATGCACCTCGCAATCCGTGAAAACAGTTCTGGATACCTCTTTTCCATCTCCTCCAGCAGAAATGTTTGCTCTATCAGGAACTTGTAATCTGTCTTTTCAACAAGCTCAACCACTTCCTTCAAGATGAGCAGCATATTGATATAAAAATAGTTCTCCTTCGTGAAGACCCAGATGGCATCGTAATGCGTGTGCGGGACGAGATAAATCGTATCTTTCTCTTCTTTTTTAATGCTCATTGTACCACTCGCACAGAAAATGATTTAAAATATGAAGTAGCTGTACAGACAGATACATGTATCTTCACACAAAAGGCGTAAGCTTCAACCTAAGTGCCTCTTCCGTGATGACATTCTCCAGGCAATGCAATTTGGTATCAGGACGGTTACAATAAAGGATAACACTCCTGTCGAGTACGGTCAGGTTAAAGCGATTTGTTACCATGTGACCCAGCTCAGTGCCCAATGCGCCACCGGTGGGCATACCAAATATTCCTACATTCCCAACCTCTCTTAACTCCATCACCCAATATGAGAACAGCTCCAGCATCCTTGCAAGGTTGGACACTGTCTTCAACCGATATTGATACTCTAACAGATCAGTTCCGATAATAACGGTAACAGGCGGCTCTAAATTGGCGATGAAATCGGTGAGCAACGGGAAATCTTCCTCCATTGATTCGCCTTTTAACACTTTTACGTTCTCGCGTACTTCTTTCTTCTCTTTTCTTATCTCAAAGACCGTGCAGTACTCCATATAATCCTCTTCCTTTACAAAAGGCAATATCCCCCGTCTTAACCGCCGCTCATCCCAGCCACTACTCGGGATCTTCACGCAGTAATTACCCTGCTGTATGGTGTTTATAATTGCGTGCGCTACAAGAGATTGGTACCCTAAGAGTGAGAAATCATCACCATATTCCACTATCGTGGTGCTGCCCCTGCTTAAGCCCCCGCCCAGAATTGTATTCAATTCCTCACAGCCCGTAGATACATTTGCGGCTGTATTAGGCACAACGGCCACTCTTCTCGACTTCTCTACCTTCCGCCTCTGGAACGGGCCGAAAGAGCGGAATCTTCCTCCATCTAAGGTATATCCATATTTATACTGGTCTATCCGCACGCCCCGTAATTTCTTTAGCAATATTTCCCGCGCCCTTCGATAATCTATGGTTATACGGCTCTCCTCTATTATCCCGTCAACGATATAATCGAGCGGAGTGGTGTCAGTTGTTTCTGTTATGAGTATCAAATTCATCTTGTATTCCGATGCGTAATCCCTTACCAGCTTAATCATCGCAGATTCCAATTCTTCTTTCTTCTCTCCTGCCCCCCCGGATATTATCGCATCCCAGCTATCAATTACGATAGTAGCGGGCTTTTCGGTCTCTGCCAATTTCGTATATAGCAGCTCAGAGAAAGAGTGAGACTTTAGAAACGGTTTTGAGGACAGATACAACTTGGTTGCATCTATCACGTGAAACCCGACACGTTCTTCTAACCATGGAAATTGAGAGTAAAGCGCAGAAGGAGAAACGCGTGATGATAGATAGACCGACTTGTCACTCCCGACTTCGTCGAGTAACTCAAAAGCAAGCATCGTCTTACCGGTACCGGGCTCACCCTTTATCAGCAACGAAAATCCCATCCCTGCCGATAGCGCCTTCTTCAACTCAGGCGGTATTTTACTGTTCGTCATCATACAATTACTAGAAGTGATACATAGTATAAAAGTTTTGCGTTTTTTT
>DAOWME010000047.1 GCA_030643245.1 Deltaproteobacteria bacterium | reverse complement strand
TTCAGGCCATCTTTGACCGATCTTCAAACACAAAATCCTCGAAATAGGTAAGACTATTCCTGTGGTTTTGTGTTTTCAGATCGAACAAATCTGACCTAAATCTGAGCGCCAACTTGAGGAAGTTATTTCGGCCTCGCCCCTTAGTGTCCATTTGGTCTCAGCTCACTCTTCCAGAATGATCCTGGCGATTGCCACCTGTTGTATCTGTGTGGTACCCTCAAGGATTTGAAGACACTTCGCATCCCTCATCATCCTCTCAACCGGGTAATCTCTCATGTAACCGGAGGCCCCTAAGATCTGCACGGCATCGGTAGTAACCTTCATACATATCCCGGTAGCCAGGTATTTGGCCATGCAGGCCAGTTTCATACCTTCCTTGCCGCCATCTTCTGCAACGCTGGCAGCCTTATATGTCAGCTGCCTTGCGGCCTCCAGTTGAGATGCCAAGTCAGCAAAGATGAACTGTATCCCCTGAAATTGAGCGATGGGCCTACCAAATTGAACACGTTCTTTTGAAAAATTGATGGCATAATCAAGGGCCCCCTGGGCCAGCCCTACAGCGCTCGCCGCCACTATTATCCTCCCTTTATGCAAAAATTCCAGGATAATCGTTAACCCCTTACCCTCTTCTCTCCCCAACAGGTTTTCCTCAGGTATTGGGCAGTCCTCGAACACAACATCGCAGCTCTGGAATGCCCTGCCGCCCATCATCTTCTCTTTTCTGCTGATGTAAAAGCCTGGGGTCCCTTTTTCCACGACAAAGGCGCTTATCCCTCTTATACCTGCCTTGGGGTCGGTCTTTGCGTATACCATCAGTATGTCCGCACTATCGGCATTGCTGATAAAACACTTGGTGCCATTCAAGACATAGTTGTTTCCCTGGAGGACAGCTCTGGTTTGCATGGATGCCACATCAGAACCCGCATCAGGTTCTGTAAGGACAAAAGCAAAAAACTCACCGGCCAAGAGCCTGGAGAGATACTCTCTCTTCTGTTCAGGGGTCCCTCCTGTCATGAAACAATCCAATGCCCCCGAATGGCTCGTCAAAAAAGGCAGAGCCGTAAGGCCAACCTTTGACAACTCCTCCACCACCAAACAGTAAGTCAGGAGATCAACGCCCAGTCCACCATACTCTTCAGGAAACGGCAAGGCAAGGACCTTATGTTCGAGGAGAATTTCCAGGATATCCCTTGGGAATTCCTCCTTCTCATCGATTTCTCCTGCCCTGGGTGCGATCTTCTCAACAGCTAACTTCCGCATGGTCTTTTGGAGCATCTCTTGCTCGTCGGTAAGCCTGTACAGCATAGCATCAACCCTCCAGCTAGCCGGTCTTTGAGGGAAGAACCGCCGTGGCTCTTCCTATGATGGCCTTCTCACCCTTCTGGTTTTCCGATGTCAACTCACAATCAACATAGTTCAAACCATCCTTGGTGTATTTCTCCTTTACCTTGCCCTTTATTGTGAATTCTTCCCCGGGCCTTACCATATTGACAAACCTTGCCCAGATCTTTTTGAGGTTCATCGGATCCGGAAGCCAATCAGTCATTAACTGTGTTATGAAAGCAAAACTTAAAAGCCCATGAGCGATTATACCTCCCAATCCCGCCTTCTTCCCAAATTCTTCGTCGACATGGATAGGGTTGTAATCCCCAGAGGCATCGGCATAATCGAGGATTTGCTCTGATGTGATCGTCTTCTTCAGGGCAGGGATCTCATCGCCCACATTAACGTCCTCGTAGTATATCTCTTTCAATAAACTCACCCCCGTTTTCTTATCTCTCTATCAACTTAATCTTGCCTTTGAGGACAATGTCACCATCTTCATCTTTAGTGATACCCTCCACCACTGCAAAACTTAACCCCTTCTTCTCGTAGACATCTACTATCTTATAGTATGTGGACAACAGCGTGAGGGGTCTTATGGGTTTAAGAAACTCATACTCTTGTTCTGCATGCAGAGCCCGTGCCCTGTCTATCTTGCACACCTCCACTACGCTCCATATGGGTGTGCCGACAAAATAAGCGTTTGCCATGGCAGGCGGTACTATGGTCCCTCCGTATTTGGAGTCCTTGGCAAACTCTTGATTAATGTAAAGAGGGTTATGGTCTCCTGTCGCATCTACAAACTGTCTTATCTTTCTCCCCCATGTAACATATGAAAATGGCCCGATCTCCTTTCCAACGGCGTTTTTGTCCACGCGTTAAGCCTCCTTTTGACGAACGGTGGTCAGAGTGCCGTTCAAAGCGCCCTCTGACCACCGGCAAACTGCCATTCCTTTATTCTTACAAAAAGGTAGCGTCTCAAGCGTCATTTAATTCCCAATACCCTCGCAGCATTCTTATAAAGAACCTTTTCCAGTACTCCCGGTTTAAACCCCGCCGAATCCCAGTCAGGTAACAGCCTCTTGTAGGAAAAATAAGGATAATCAGATCCGAACATTATCTTGTCCTGTAACCGGGAATTGATATCTTTTTTGAAAGACTCCTGGAAATACTTGGGTGACCAGCCATGTTGCTCGTTGAAAACATTGGGATGGTGGATCAGCACGGACGCCATTTCATTGTAAAAGGGCCAGGGGTGATGTGCACAGACTATCTGCAACTCGGGAAAGTCCGCGGCAACGTCATCCACATTGGGAATAGGGTTCTCCGTCCAGAGTCGTAAACCGCGACCTTGGACCGCTATGTGGCCCACCCATATCTTGATGGGCACATTTGCTTCGATACATAACTCATAAAAGGGATAAAATGATTTGTCGTTTGCAGGCGTATTACTCAACGAACCACACGCCGCAATACCGAAAGTACCTAAATCCTTTATACATCTCTCCAGCTCCCTCATGCCCTTCAAACCCCAATCAGGGTCGAGACTGACCCAGGCGCCGAGAACTGTATCCGGATAATCCTTTATGAGGTGGCCGATGTAATCGTTTCTCTCCCTGATCACATCAAAATCCTTCCATCCCATGAACTTCCATGTACCACCACATATGACGCATTGGACATCGCTCTCTCTAAGTCCCTCTATAAACTCCTCTTCTGTCTTGAAATAGTCACCCGGTGACCTGAAATACTGGGTCAATTCCGCCAGGATCTCATCGTCTCTTATCATACGACCGATCCCTTCCCTCGTGCTTGTACATACCTGCATGTCAATCGCTTTCATAGAATACCTCCTTACGAGCCCTTCTCCAAATCCCTTTCCGGCGTGTCCATAAAACAACGATCCGGAGCCATTACATTCTTGGGATGGCTCTCTGACCTGGCACAGATATGGCCCGCCATCGGGATTCCTCTGTGGGTAAAGGCCCGTAAAAATATAGGTCTTTCCAAGCCCCATCCCGCCCCTCCCCCTCGGCGTGTGAGCAGAAAAGGCAAAGTTTAGGTGGGGTCCTTTTCTGTAGGGGAGGGGTTGGGGACGAGAACATCATGGTCTTGAGGCCTTTACAGAACCTACTCTGACCGATGCTTCCAGAAATTTGGTTTTCTCTTTTCAAAGAATGCGCTCTGGGCCTCTCTTACATCCATTCCGTCAAAGAAATCCGGGGATATGAGGTTTTGGAATCTGCCCAGGGAGCCGTCAAGGTGGTCCATGACACTGTCGAAGCTTGCCTTCAATATGGATATGCACTCCGGAGAGTGGGCGAGTATACGTTCACACCAACTGTCCACTTCCTCATCGAGCTTTTCAAGGGGAACCACGGCGTTCACCAATCCCATGTCCAGCGCCTCCTGGGCTGAATACTGTTTGGTCAACATCCATATCTCCCTTGCCTTCTTGGCGCCGACAACAAAGGTCAGATAAGCAACGCAGAGACCGTCTGCCGGACTTCCCACCCGGGGGCCGGTCTGTCCGAACCTCCCGTTCTCCGCTGCGATGGTAAAGTCGCACATGTAGGCCAGGTGGTGACCGCCTCCGATGGCGTAACCTTTTACTGCGGCTATCACGGGCTTCCTGCATCTGCGCACAAACGAGTTTATGACGGGTCTACCACCTGAGAGTACGAACCTTGAACCCTTGACGGGACTATCCTGACCTTCCTTTTCCCATGCCACGTCTCCTCCTGTACAGAAAGCCTTGTCCCCGGCGCCTGTAAGGACTACGACGCCGATAGTCTTGTCATGACTGGCGTCGTCCAGTGCAAGACAGACCTCATCTATGGTATCCCCGGTAAATGCATTGTAAACCTCCGGTCTGTTGATGGTGATTCTCGATACGCCCCCTCCATCGCTGTGGTACTTCTTTTCACAGATTATGTCGTTAAATTTATACTCCTTTATTCCTTCCCACTCAGTCCATCCCATCTCCATACCTCCATTTCTCATAATGGTTTGAAAACCTCTTAACAAGCCCATCTTGGCTATTTTTGGCAGTCGCTCTCAGTGAAGTCCTGCCAGGCACACCGAGGGCAGGGTGAAGGCCCGTCAGGACTTAATGCTGAGACTAAAGCCCAAGCTCTTTGCCGATGATTACCCTCTGTATCTCTGAGGTCCCCTCAAAAATCTCAAATACCCTCGCATCTCTGAAGTACCTCTGCAAGGGATACTCCATCATGTAACCATACCCACCGTATACCTGCAGGGCCTTATACGCCACCCGGTTCACCATCTCCGATGCGTAGAGCTTTGCTATGGATGCCTCCTTATTGCATGGGAGCCCCCGATCATCCATCCATGCAGCCTTATAAACCATAAGAGTGGCCAGCTCTATTTCCATGGCCATATCCGCCAACATAAACTGGATTCCCTGAAATTTGCCGATCGGTCTTCCGAACTGTACCCTCTCCTTAGCATAGGGAAGGGCGTCGCCGAAGGCCGCCCTGGCAAGACCCACGGCCATGGCTGCGACCCCTATCCTGTTCCTCTCCACTGACCTCATCAAATTGTAGAACCCCCTGCCTTCGTCACCCAAGAGGCTGTCCTGCTCAACCCTGCATCCCTCGAAGATTACCTCATAGGTGCCGAGACCATGGAGCCCCAGCTTCTTTATATTCCTGCCAACAGTCAGGCCCTGGGTTCCCCTTTCAGCCACGAAGATGCCGATCCCTTTACTCCCCTTGCTACGGTCTGTAACTGCCGTTACAAAGAACAGGTCTGCGATACCCCCGTTTGTACAGAATATCTTCGTCCCGGTGATGACGTATCCGTTATCCTCTCTCTTGGCTAGGGTCCGGATAGATGCCGTATCCGAGCCTGCTTCAGGTTCGGTAATGGCGATGCTTCCTATCTTTTCCCCTCTTATGCTCGGCACCAGGTATCTTTCTTTCTGGTCTTCAGTCCCAAAGAGGAAAACCGGTGCGGCCACGCCATTTATCTGAACAACAGCAGCTATTGCGGCAGCAGTAGATACACTGGCCAGTTCTTCAAGAAAGATACAGAGGGTCACCACGTCGCCCCCTGAGCCTCCGTATCTCTCAGGATATGGTATGCCCAAGAACCCCAAGTCTCCCATCCTCTTGAGGAGCCTGGATGGGAACTCCTCCCTATCCTCTAGTTCATCTACCAGGGGGGCAATCTCTTTGCCGGCAAACTGAGAAGCCGTTCTTCTGAACAGCTTCTGCTCTTCGGTAAACTCGAAGTCCATCTCAACCTCCCTGTCATACTCACATATCCCTAACAGGCGTATCCCCAGCCAAACACCTCCTTGAGAACCCCCTGCATCTCTCCCAATGTGGCGTCGGCCTTTGCAGCTTCAATAATGGCCGGCATGAGATCGCCTCCGTCAGGCCAATCCTTATTCACCTTCTTGGCCACTTCCCTTAGACCGTCCAGGGCGGACTTTGTCTTTGCGTTATCCCGCTTAGCCCTGAACTCCTTCACCCTTTCCACCGCGGTCTGTTCTATCTTGGGGTCGAGTTTAAATACCGGAACCTTCTGTTCCTCTTCAGACACGTACTTGTTCACCCCCACTACGACCCTGTCTCCCTTGTCCATGCTTTCACGCCACTTGTAGGCTGAGTTTGCAAGTTCAGCCTTAAACCAACCCGTCTCCCATGCCTTGATGTAACCCATCCCGTCTATCTTCTCTATGAGCTTATTTGCTTCCTTCTCGATCTTGTCTGTGAGCCATTCCAGATAATAGGAACCGGCCAGAGGATCGGAGACGTTTGGAATGTGGGTCTCGTGAAGCACAAGATGTTGGGTACGTAAGGCCAAGGTGGCCGACTCTTCCGTGGGTAATCCCAGCGCTTCATCATATGCGGAAGTATGCAGGGCATTTGTGCCTGAAAGGACCGCCCCCAGTGTATGGAAGGCAGCCCGTATGATGTTGACGAGTGGCTGCTGAGCCATGAGAGAGCACCCGGATGTGTGTATGTGCATCCTCAATTGCATCGATTTAGGCTTCTCACATCCAAACCTCTCCTTGTTTATTTTAGCCCACATCTTCCTTATTGCCCGTATCTTTGCTATCTCTTCAAGAAAATCGTTCCCCTGCGCAAACTGGAAACTGAATCTAGGCAGGAACTCGTCGGGATGTAGACCGGCCTTTATACACTCTTCCGTAATAGCTATGCTCGTTGCCATTGTAAAGGCCGCTTCCTGGATAGCGTTGCCGCCGGCCTCTTCTATAAAGTAACCAGCTATATTGGTGGTATTCCACCTGGGCATATTTTTACTGCAGAACTTTATGAATTCCGCCATCAGTTTAAAGGCGCTCTTGGGCAGAAACATGGCATAATCCACAAAGGGCGCCTTATAGAGCCAGTTCATGCTGTTGCCTCCGAGCGTTTCCCTGGGGAATCCCCTCCTTTCAGCGTAGACGATATACAGTGCCAACCCCGCCATGGTGGCGCTGCCTATATTTTGAACGATCTGGGTCTTGTCAAGGGGGAGATCATGGAATATGCGGTCAAGGTCTTCAATGGTACTGATGTTCACCCCTCCTCGCCCAACCAGACCCCTCGCTTCGGGAGAATCCGGGTCAAGGCCTGTCTTGGACACGAGATCGTGGGGAAGGTTATATGACTGGGCGCCGAAATACCCTTTCATGCCCGCGTCTTTTAACATCTCCATCCGCTCTCTTGTCTGTTCGGGCAGGCCGTACCCGAGACTCATCTGATTTACCCAGGGTTGAAATTGGTACTGGAGCGGATATATACCCCTCGTATATGGATACTCGCCCGGAACGCCGATCTCATCGTAGTCTATGTGCTCAATGTCAGAAGGGGTGTACACAGGCTTCACCGGGATCCCTGAGGCGGTGGCAGCCTCGAATTTCTTCTCCTTATAGAATTTCGAATACTTCTCCTCCCATCTTTTCAGCAAGTCTTTGTCTTGATCCTTTGTGTCTTCACTAAACATACTACTTTTCCTCCAGTAATGAGTTTCTCCCTACTAATGCCTTGCATCGCCTGCCTCTTAACGGAGGGAGGCCTCGTCCTTCTCCCACCAGGGATAATGGGAGCAGGATTTGCAGATGCCTACTAGTTTACATGGGCCGTTATATATTCGACAATATCGTCGCCATAAGATCCCGGTCCAAATGTCCGGGAAACGCCCATTTCCAATAGTTCCGGGATGTCATCTTCCGGTATTATGCCACCAACGATAACAAGGATTTTGTCCATCCCATTCTTCCTTACCAGTTTCATTACGTCCGAACTGATGATGAGATACCCCCCCACCGAGAAACTGAGCCCGATCACATCAACGTCTTCCTGCAAAGCGGAGTTGATGATGTCATCAGGATCCCTGTACCGCGTGAATATGACCTCCATCCCTGCCTCTCTCAACCTTGTTGCAACATACCTTACCCCTCGATCGTGCCCATCTATCCGGGATTTTGTAAGTAAAACCCTGATCTTTCTGTCCGTTGTAGCCATTCTTTACTCCTTCAACCCTTACTGTGAACTTATCCCAACAAAGACCTCGCTACTACTACCCTCTGGATCTGATTGGTCCCTTCGAATATCTGAAAGCACTTGGCGTCCCTCATCATCCTCTCAACGGGATATTCGGTGCTGTACCCATATCCTCCCAGGACCTGAACCGCGTCAGTGGTGACCTTCATGGCAATGTCACTGCTGAAATATTTTGCCATGGAAGCCAGCATCATGCTTTCTCTGTTACGATTTAATGCAATGCTGGCAGCCCTGTATACGAGATACCGGGATGCTTCGATCTGGGTTGCCATGTCCGCCAGCATGAACTGGATCCCCTGGAATTCACAGATCGGTTTTCCAAATTGTACCCTCTCTTTTGCATAGCTCACAGCACAATCGAGAGCGCCCTGGGCCAATCCCACGCCCATGGCAGCCACTATCGGCCGGCTCTCGTCGAGGGTACGCATAACATCCTTAAAGCCCTCCCCCTCTTTTCCAAGGAGGTTTTCCCTGGGAACCCGACAATCCTCAAAGACGATCTCGCACGATGCAATACCCTTTATTCCCATCATCTCTTCCTTCTTTGCGATGATTCTCCCGGGGGTTTCCCCTTCAATTACAAATGTGCTGATCCCCTTTACCCCTTTGCTCATATCTGTCTTCACGTAGACAGTGGTTACATCCGCCTGATCACCCATTGTGTGAAACCGCTTTGTGCCGTTTAATACATAATGGTCACCTTTCAGTTCGGCAGTCGTTCTTATGGCAGAGACATCGGATCCGGCATCCGGTTCGGTAATGGCTATGGCATAGATCCATTCACCGCTCGCCAACTTGGGGAGATACTTGAGCTTCTGTTCATGGGTGCCGGCCAACCTGAAGGCTGCGGAAGCAAGGGATAAGGGGGGGCCCGTGAGCACGGCCATGCTTCCGCTCACCCGGCTGATCTCCTCTGTGGTGAGGCAACAGGCGAGAAGATCTCCGCCGGACCCACCATACTCCTCAGGGAAGAACACAGCCTGGATCCCTATCTCACTCATCGTCCTGTACAGATCGCTGGGGAATTCGTCCTTCCTGTCGATTTCAGCAGCCCTCGGCGCCACCTTCTCTTCTAAAAAGCTTCTCAAAGACTTTCTGAACATTTCCTCTTCTTCGGTTAGTTGAAAAGGCATACGTTTTAACCTCCTAAATATCTGTTATCAGAAATTTTCGACCAGTGCAGTTACTCAACCCCGTTGTCTTAAAATGTCTCCGATGAATAAGTGAACAGCATTGCGTTAAGCGGTAAACCTGACAAAATGCACAGGTTGGAATTTTTGAAACTCAATGATGATCTTCAAAATCTCCGGTCATAAATTACACCCATCTCCTCTTCTCTTTCCTCGCCTCCAGCACCTCGAAGAATGCGTTCAACCTCGTATCTATCTGTGCATCGGAGAACATCTTCGGATCTGCCATGTCCGCTTCAAGGCATAATCCGGGTATGCCGTACTTCCTCTCCATCTTTTCGAGGATGGTCAGCTGGCTCTTCCAGATCCTGCAGCTTTTCGCAGTAAAGAAGATCAACCCATCGATCTGGTATTCCGGTATTATCCTGTCTATAAGGGATAGACCCGGCTTTGCCATATTATTTCCAAGCATCGTTCCGGTGTAAAGCGCCTTCACAAAAGTATGAACAGGATCACCCTCAGGATCGATAAGGTCCGGCCTAGGGAACATCTCCCATGGATACCTTCCGGAGATAGGGTTGGCGCCGTAACTCGTAAGCTTACGGCTGAAATGCCCCAAAAACCCCCAAGGGAGCCATCCATCCCAAAAGACCCTGTGTTTCTCTTCCGGAAGAATGGCGGGTATGTTTTTCTTAGACCTCTCTTCCAACTCTGCCCTCAGTTTCTCATAGTAGGGTATGGTCTCGGGTTTTCCCATCAAATAGATTACAGGGGCGAGGCTCACCCCATAGTCCCATAATGTCCAGGGAGACGGGACCTTCTTGAAATACTCCAGGCAGTCGTTCCGTATGGTCGCCGTCTTCTTGAGTACGCGAAGGATCTCACGCATATGGTCATAGTCAAAGGGCTTACCACAAATCTCTTCCAGTGTGGGGATAAGAATCTCCTTAAATTGCCTCTCCAAATACGGTTCCAAAAACTCATAGTCGGATTCCTGGTAGGGTGTCATCAACTCGATACCCGCAACCTGAATGCCGAACTTGCGATAGAGGGCCTCCGCATAGTGAGACATCTCAGGACAAACCCTGCCTGCGATCATTAGGTCAGGTATGGGGAGTACCACATCCTCCCTCACTGGGATCCCCCTCTTCACCGCCTCGGCCATTCCCATATGCATTCTGTGATAGGAACATGTGTCCGGGAGCTCACCTGTACTGTCAGCTATTTCAAGGACGTGTTCCCCCGCTTTCCTTCCTGCACAATACGCTGAATACCCCGCCATGAAGTGGCATTTCATGTCCATGGCGTATGCAAATATAAAGGGGACCCCGGAACACCAGGCAACCTTCTCTCCCCTTTCCTTAGCGGTTCTCAACTCCTTCCAATGCTTATCGACCATGGGGCCCATCAACCTTGTTGTTTCTAATCTATTTAACTTAAATTCCTGTACCATTTAGGCACCTCCTCTTATGACCTCGACAAATGCCTGAAGTCTCGTTCTCATCTGTTCCACAGACACGACCTCATGTTCCACCTCGATCATGACTTCCGGGATACCCTCCTTGTCAAAGGTCCGCTTTATGTCCGGATAATAGCATAGGTGGGGAGGACAGAACTTAACAAGCAAGCTGACCATTCCTTTGGCGTTGTTCTCCCTGACCTTGTCGACCATATAGTCCGACCACAGGGTCTTCCAATCCCCCATGGTCGGATCGGGTGGTGTTTTCTTCATGTAACGGTCAGCCAGTGATTCCAACGGATCATTACCGGGCGTAACTTCATTTGCGAAGTACCGTGAACCGATGTATATGTCATCATCAACCACCACCATCCCGGCTTCTTCGATTAGATCGAGGATAGCCGTATGGGGGGTCTGGCAAAGACCGCCACTCAATATGACCCTCACCTTACCGTCGGCAACCTCCTCCCTATCTTCCAGCTCGGGTAAAAGGCTTCCCAACAGTTTACTGTGCTCCTCTTTGTCCATCAACATGCTGGCGTGAACGATGGCCAGCATCTCCCTTGCCCTGATCGTCCCGGGTTTCCTTTTTCTCAGTTCGTATAACCTCTTTAGGAGAGAGCGATTCTTGTTATAAACCTCGATGCTGTTGTTTAGGGCATCCTCGGTTATTTCCTTTCCAGCCCACGCCTCTAAGTTTTCCTTCATCTTTTTCAACTGCTGAATCAGAAAATCCCGAAAGACCGCACCCGGATACAGCGGCGGCAAGTAAAGGTACAAAAAATGGCGGGGAGGAGCGTTCAACTCTATGGTCGAAGGTATTTCCTCTGCCTGAAGACATGACCGGTAGAATATCATCCCATCCATAAAGTCGAGTTTATCCTTCATCACGTCGTCGATAAAGCTACGGGTCAATCCACAATTGAAGTTATGTACATAAGAATGACCAAGGGTAACGGCCTCGTTACCCCTCCACATCACCACGGGCAGCATACCGGAAGCATGGACGATCTCTTCCGGGATGCGCATGGGGAAGCAACCGATAATCTTTTTGCCGGTATCCTCCTTCCATTTGGCAACACCGGCGTATGGATCAGTTGACAGCTCCATGAACCTGCTCATAACTTTTTCCATAACGAGATTCCTCCTTTACGACAACAATTCTAATGGTGGCATTTTTCTTGATAAATCAACAAACAGGGCTTGGCTCTTGCCGGGACGAAAAAGGATACGCTCTTGCAAAGGTCCTCCGGGAGCGGAACTAAACTAAAAATTCTTCGGGGGAACTTGTGACAAGGTCTCTATCATTGTAAAGGCATACCCCCCTATTGCTCCGTTCCAACCTTCTTCCGATAATCTCCTCCGCAAGATCAGTACAAGCAGACAGCTTATCCAAATCAATGCCCGTGGATACCCCCATCTCTTCAAACATGAGCACTAAGGCTTCGGTTGGAATATCCCTCGACCCTCCCGGCATATCCGGAGCAGTACCTATCCCGCCTACAGCGCTGTCAAATATCCTTACGCCCTCCTCAAAAGCAGCAAACCCATTAGCAATTCCCATCCCTTTGACATCATGAAAATGTACGCTAAAGGTCACATAAGGTAATTCCCTCCTTAAATGTGATATCCGTTCCCTCACCTCCTTAGGGTTCGCCATGCCATGTGTATCCGTCAGACACACTTCCTGGCATCCCAGCTTATTTAATTTTAATACCAGTTCCCGGACAGCCGCAATAGTCGTTTCCCCTTCGTATGCACAACCAAAGGCTGTTGCTATCATCGAGCGAATTCTTACGTTATTCTCTTTGCATATCTTAGCGATCAGCTGGATCTCCTTCATCGTACTGGCTACCGGAACACCTAGGGTTCGCATATTATGGGTTTCGCTGATCGAGATCCAGATAAGAACCTCTTTAACACGGGAGGCGAGTGCCCTCCTGCATGCGATCTCGTTGGGAACAGCAACAAGATAGATCACGCTGGAACTACTATTGAGGGCGTCCATCACCTGCTCAGAATCCACAAATTGCGGAAGCGATTTGGGATGTGCAAAGCTTGTGGCAACGATTTTTTTCACCCCTGTCTCAGAGATCTTCTTAATGAGTTCTATCTTTTTCTCTACCGGTATGTATCTACCCTCGCATTGAAGTCCCTCCCAGGGACCCACCTCAACTATGGTAACTTCATCCTGCATATTAAACCTCATCTAGATAGATCTATTGTTGGCTTCCTTCACCATCCGTATTGGCAATTCTCATGCCATAATTACAACAAGCGCTCATACCTTACCCAGTTTTTTGCTAAAAACTTTTAATCTATTGATATTAAAGATATTATACAAAATGTAAATTCTACATTTATCCGTATGGAGGGGTTCTCTCGAAGTGTGGTGGTATATAATTAGTATACAAATTATTTCTGGTCTGTCAGGTAGGGATCGAAGAATGAGGTGAATGAGGGGGGCTGCAGGGGGATTGGACACTCTAAAAGTTGGCTATGTCATATAAAATTTAAACAAACGTGTACGATCCATTATCCGACACCTTCACGGTGACATATTTTCTTCAAGATTGTATCTCTTTAGCTTGTAGTAAAAGGCCCTTCTACTCATTCCCAGAAGCTCTATGGCTTCTGTTTTGTTCCTTGTCCTTTCCATGGCCTGTTTCATCGCTTCCGCCTCCACGGAGTCAAGCATCCGCTGTAAGAAAGGCCCTTCTTTGCCGTTTATACACGAGCTGTGGGATAAACCACTAAAAATGTCCACTCCATGTTCTTTGCCGTCGGTCATGATGTAATGAGGGAGGTGTTCGCATTTCACTGCATCAGTATCGGTCATTGTCATGGCATATTCAATTACGTTCCTGAGTTCACGTACATTTCCGGGCCAATGATAGCCCTTTAGAAGGTTGAGAGCCTGTTCAGATATCTCTATCTTCTTCTGGTATTTCTCATTGAATATAGTAAAAAAATGCCCTATCAACCATTCTATATCATTTCCCCTTTCACAGAGGGGGGGAAGGTGAATGGATATTGTATTCAGCCTGTAGTAGATGTCTTCCCTGAATCCCCCACTTCGTATAAGCTCTTCGAGGTTCTTATTGGTAGCTGAAATAACCCTTACATCAACCTTAATCTTTTCCGTTCCCCCAAGCCTTTTAAACTCGTTCTCTTGCAAAACTCTAAGCAACTTAGCCTGCATTGATAAACTAATGTCGCCGATCTCATCGAGAAAGATCGTTCCATTATTTGCCGCCTCGAATAGGCCCCTCTTACCATATCGGCCGGCCCCGGTAAAGGCCCCCTTCTTGTATCCAAAGAGCTCGGCCTCCAGGAGTGTATCAGGTATTGCAGCACAGTTAACCTCTATTATGGGATTCCTGTTTCTATGGCTCACCCTGTGTATGGCCTGGACCAGCAACTCCTTACCTGTGCCGCTATCCCCTCTTACGAGTATAGGAAGATCCGTCCTTGCCGCCCTGTTGGCTCTGTACAAGGCCTTCCTGAATTCCTTATCCTCCCCCACCAACAAGTTGAATTCCTTAGGTAAGGGTTCTTTTGACGAGAGTTCATCCTTCAGATGTTCGGCCACCAGCTTCTCATAATCCACTTCCACATATCTATCCTTATCCCATTCTATATTTGTAAGGATCGTTATGGCGCCGCGAATATCTTCCCCGGACCGTAAAGGCAACGTGGTCAATCTCACCTCGGCCTTGAGGGTTTCGACATATATACGTTGATCGATAATCGGCTTCCCGTTTTCTAATACCCTAAGTGATTTGGCATTTGGTTCAATTGATGAAATCTTATTTCCTATTAACCTCTCGGGTGAGATCCCCAAGATCCTGGCATAAGCAGGGTTAACATAGATCATCGTGCTATCCTCAGATATTAAGATTATGCCGTCATAAAGATAATCAAATATGTTGATTGTCTTTTCATCTATTTTGACCCTGTTAAGTAATTCTCTCTGACTCAACTTATCTGTTTGTGTCATGGGAGGGCAAGCCCCTTTCAACAAGTATGTTGTTTATTTATTATACATTCCTAACACCTCGTTTTTCTGGTGTCAACATAAAAATCTTATGAAGAATTACCCCCCCCCGGCATGGCTCTTGCTACTAGAAAAGGTTGAAGGGACTTTACCACAAGGTTAATCTGAGAAGACAGGACTGGACAGGTCATAAAATAATGCTTGAGTTTTCGAAAAATAGTTGAAGAACCAAGTAAGCAATTGGCACATTTATTGCTGTTAAACTTTCACCACGTCATTCCCGCGAAGGCGGGAATCCAGATTAAGAACATATCGTATCATACAAATCTTCCCAATTTTGGTTCTTTTCTTCTATCAGCCGCAATTTCCAGGCTCTTCGCCATTTTTTTATTTGTTT
>DAOWME010000257.1 GCA_030643245.1 Deltaproteobacteria bacterium | reverse complement strand
GCAAAACCCTGAATGAGCCGCTCCATCGTCCCTGACCCTGTTCACGCCGCAGTAACGGGGACAAAGGCGGCAGTTTTCATAAAATTCCCTATACATTAATCTAAGAACAATACCAATGAACTGATCATACGTCAATTTATAATATTATGGCCCCCCCCAGCATTCGTAAGCTTTTTTTACTAACGAAACAAGGTTAAAAATCATACATCTCGCCGATTGATTTTCCCTTCAGTTATTTTGATAATTCTTTATTCTCCATCTCATTTGAATTTTAGGGCAACTGCTTCATTCAACCCTCTGCCTTTTTTCTATTGGAATAAGTTATGGAAGATCGAAGAAAAGATGAGCGATTCAAACTCAGATTACCTGCCAAAGTTGAGGTACTTTCCCGCTATAATGACGTGGGAAAAAACACTCTTAGATTAGAGACTGACAATATTTGTTCTGGCGGTGCCTATTTCCCTACCTTGAACCCTCTTCCAGAAGGTACATCGGTTAAGGTTGATTTACTTCTTGATTTTGATAGATTAACAACCCCAAAACACATGCGGCCTCTTATAAAGGTCAATGGTGACGTAGTGCGGTCAGGACGGACCGGAATAGCCATACGGTTTGATGGGATATATCAGATCATCCCGCCTCTTAATGCATAAGTACTATCTGCCCGAATTACTAATCCTTTTATCGTAATGCCCCCATTCAAAAAATACGATCTAAATTCATACATTCTGTCGATTGTCTTCGACGTAGAGGGGAAATACAGTGGATGTTGGGAATACCTGATTTGTATAACGGTGCCTGAACCCTCACATCCTCCTTCGACTCTGAGTGTACTGTTCTATAGAACCCAGGAATAATCGGAATGTAACCGAAGGGGCGGAGCTGTAATAAGCACAGAAAAAATGATACCCCCCGATTACTTCCCTCTCATTTAAAAAAAAGATCGATTCAAATCATGAGCAGCAGTTTCTGCACAAGGTTGGCCCTGATTTACTTGCTAATCGGATTTCAGTGGCTGGCACCCATTGACCTGTCGGCACAAGGCCAGCCTGACATGGGGTACTTTATAGGTGCCGGGGATATCCTTGAGATTCAGGTATGGGATAACGATGATTTGCATCGCAAGGTCGAGGTCTCACAGGAAGGTGAGTTCACTTACCCCCTTATTGGAAAAGTCCATGCATCCGGTCTTTCGGTCTTTGGGCTTGAAACTCTCATAAAAGACATGCTGGCCGACGGCTATCTGGTAAGCCCCCAGGTCACGGTGTCCGTAGCAGAGTACAAAAGCCGGAAAATCTTTCTCTTCGGCGAGGTAAAAAAGCCAGGGACTTATTTTGTAAGGCATAAGACACATCTTCTGGAACTCATATCCGAGGCCGGTGGTTTTGCCGACAGGGCAGGGCGGACAATTACAATAGTAAGACCCAGATCATCCCTGAAATCACAGGGCCCAGTACCTCTCGAGGAGGCCAAAAAGAATGAGATTATCACTGTAGATCGAGTCAGACTTACATCCGGTCATGCAGATGACAGTTTCTTTGTCTCCGAGGGTGATTCCATCTATGTCAGCAAAGCACCGCGTATTTTTGTCACTGGTAAGGTAGAAGAGCCTGGCGAGTTTAAATGGGAGGCAGGGCTGACCGTTCATCAGGCCATCATCCTTGCAGGCGGCCCTGGAACATGGGGCTCCTCCAGGCGGGCCAGCATTGTCCGCATCGAAAATGGCGTAGAAAAGGAGTTAGAGGCTGACATGAACGACACGGTGAGGCCCTTTGACATTATCAAAGTGCCATCAAAAGGTTTTTTTGAACGTTAAGGGTGAGGAACGCAAATGGAAGAAAACACCAGCCCCCGACCCACACCTCAACAGATGTCACTTCAACAACAAGTACATCTCACAGACTACCTTAACATCGTAAAAAGGCGCAAATGGGTTGTGATTGGCTTCTTCTTGGCAGTAATAACTATCGTTGCCGTCGTATCCTTTCAGGCAACCCGTATCTATAAGGCTACCGCGCAGATCATCATTGAACAACAAATCTCTCCTCTGACGCCCATAGCAAACGTTGCGCTCAACGACACTAAGCAACAGGACTACTATCAAACCCAGTACAATCTGTTGAGAAGTAGAAGCCTGGCGTGCAAAGTGATCAAAGACATGGAACTCTGGAAGGGTTTTCAGGTCAATAGGGCCGAAAACCAAAATCCCTCAACTTCTACGGCTGAATTGTTCATAAGTGTTGGGGGAAAGTCGAATGGAGGGATACCGGTTGCTACAACCGAGACATCAGGCTCTCAGATCAATCCGTTGATCGTAAACTGGTATCTATCCAGTCTTCAAATTACCCCCATCCGCGGTAGCCGCCTTGTCAACGTCAGCTTCCTGGGTCCATCACCTGAGTTGATCTCCCGTATTGTCAACGCACACGTGGTTGCCTTCATAGAAGAAAAAATCCAGATGCAGAGATCGGCGGCTGAGAAGGCCCTGGAGTGGCTCAAGGTACAGCTTACAGAACAGAAAATCAAAATGGAGCAATCCCAGCGAGCAATCCACGAATACAAAAGAAAAAACAATATCATATCTCTGGAAGATCGTGAGAATATCGTCTCCCAAAAGCTCATGGAATTGAATTCTGCCCTTACCAAAGCCAGGGCAGATCGGATGATCAAGCAGGCCACATACAAGCAACTTGAAGATTTCCCTGTGTATAATGAGAGCATTTTTACCTTGCCGGAGGTCAATGGAGATCAGGTGATCCAGAATCTCCGAAGCCAGTTGGTTCAGCTTAAAACTCAGAGGCTGGAGATGTCGACCAAATATGGCCCCAAACATCCCAGAATGCTCGAACTGGAATCGCGCGTAAGGCAGTTGGAACAGGAAGTCATGCGTGAGGTGCATCAGGTGAAAACAGCCATCAAGACCGAACTGGACAGGTCCGAGGCCATTGAGGATTCTGTTCAGCGTGCTCTGGACGCCCAAAAGCAGGCTGCCATGTCCCTCAGCGAAAGGGCCATAGACCATAATGTATTGAAACGGCAGGCCGACAGTCATCAAGACATCTACGATTTTCTCCTCAAAGATGCCAAAGAGACCAGCCTGACCAGTGTCATGGAAAGCACCAATGTGCGCATTGTGGACAAGGCCGAGATTCCCCTGTCTCCTGTCAAGCCAAGGATTTTTATGAATATTTTGCTGGCTGTTGTCTTAGGACTCTTTATGGGCACAGGCCTCACCTTTTTCATTGAATATATGGACAACACTATAAAAACCCCCAATGAAATCCCACAGCGCCTGGGCATGCCGGTTCTGGGCGTGCTTCCATATGACAAGTCCCTTAAAAAGCGTAAGACCCCTGCCCTACCGTGGAGTATCCATACCGCCACAAATGATGAAGGTCCTTTGGCATACCCCCTTCACAATATTTCGAATTGCTTGCCTGCGAGCTGTCATTTTATGGATCAAAGTATCTCCGACCAGGTTCTGTTGGTGGAAAGTGCCACTATGGGTGAAGGGAAAACAACAGTGCTTGGGAATATGGCCATGAACCTGGTCAATGCAGGCCTCAGGGTACTTATGGTAGACTGCGATTTACAACGCCCCAACCTTCATAACCT
>DAOWME010000198.1 GCA_030643245.1 Deltaproteobacteria bacterium | reverse complement strand
GATCGTACGTCGCAGGCGGAAACCTGAGGAGAACGCAGCTCAGGGGAAAAAGGGCCATTTCTGGATGGAAACTAACTAAATGCTTGCATCCTCTAACTCCCCAAAGACATTCTTCAAAACCCCACATATCTCGCCCAATGTCACCTGTGCCTTGACAGCGTCAATGAAATAGGGTATGAGGTTTTCGTCTTCCTTCTTTGCGGCGCTTTCTATCTTCTTGAGTTCAGAATTCACCAGGCTATTGTCTCTTTCGGACTTTATTTTCTTCAGTTTGGCGACCTGTAGTTCTTCCGCCTTTTCCCTCTTCTCGGCATCATATGGGTGGGGCACCAGCATCTTGGGAAGCACCTCAAGTTCCTCTTCACCCGTGAATTTGTTGACTCCCACGATTATTGTCTGGCCTCGTTCTATTTGAGCCTGGCGTTCCCATGCCTGACGTGCCATAAAATTCTGAGACCAACCGCTCTTTATGGCCTCTACTGCGCCACCCATAGAGTCTATTTCGTTGATAAGTTCAAAAGCCTCTTCCTCTATTTCGTCCGTCAGGGACTCCACATAATAAGAACCTGCCAGCGGGTCAACTACCTCATCCAGGTGGGATTCATACCTCATTATTCTAGTGGCATCATCCCGTAGCTGCCGCGCCTCATAACTCCAACCAAGCCCCAAGGGCTCATCAAAAGGTATCCCTCCTGAGGCCTGCCCGCCAGAGAGGCATCCGCTAATACCACCGATAACACTGCGAACCACATTATTTAAGGGACGCTGTATCGTACACCAGTCAGCGTCATGTCTGGCGGCATATGCAGATCGCAACATCATTGTCCTTTCATTAGTGGCGCCAAAGCGCTCTTTCATGATCTTGGCCCACATCCTTCTGGCTGCTCGCCACATGGCTATCTCGCGGAAAAACTCCGGCCCCCCTCCGAGACCCAGGAATGTGAAACGCGGCACAAACTCATCCACACTTAACCCCGCGGAAAGCCCTAGTTTAACATAGGCGATGGCGTTGGAAAGGGTCAAGGCTATTATCTGCGGTTGCGTCAGTGCTCCAGCCTGCCGCATGTGGTCCCCGGAAATACTTATGGTGTTCATGAGAGGCAGAGATTTTTTACAAAACACAATAGTATCACGTATCATCCGCATGGACGGGTCTACTGGGAATATGTACGTACCCCTCCCCAATATCTCCTTCAATATCTCGTTCTGGGGTGTCCCCCTTAGCTTGGAAACGGGGGCGCCTTGCATCTCCGCCAGAGCAACGTACATGGCGATGATTATGTTGACAGGGGCGTTTAAGGTCCAGTTTGATGCTATCTGGTCGAGGGTCACGACGCCTTTAAATGCGTCATACAGGGTCGCAAAGTCCTGAAGGGTGTCTATAGCTACACCTGTGCCACCGACCTCTCCCTCAACTATGGGATCATCTGAGTCGAAACCGCACTGGGTAGGCAGATCAAAAGCCACGTTAGCGCCCCTACGGCCCTCACTTCGCCACAGGTCACGCGTATCCTCAGGTCTGCCAAACCCGCTGTACTCTCCTCCTCTTGACCGGACACCGCTCGATACTACGGCCCCGGAATCTATTCCTCTATCCAGAGGCGGATTGTAAGTGGCAAAACTTGCCCGGGTAAATGGATATTCACCGGGAAAACCCAGGTCATTTAGGAAATCCCAGTCTTCCCTCATATCGAGTGGGGTATAGGTCTGAGTGTAAGGTTTCTCCCTTTTCAACCTCTTAAGTCCATCTTTGAGCGTAGTCTCCTTCCATTGTTTTTCCCGCTTCTCTATTTCTTTTCGATCCTCTGACATGTTACCTCCTTTTGTAGCTTTTCAACAACTTAAGGCAGATTACTTTTACCCTTGAGTAAAGTGAGGCTTTTGTCACCATAAGTGTCTCTCTACGCGGCTCTTACCTGTAGTTTTTCAAATTTACTTCTATTGTTGATAAAAACTCACTTTCTACGTGAACAAGTATAGGGAATTTGGGATTTTGTGTCAAGATTTAATGCATGGTCAGGATTGCTGCAAACATGACCTTGCAATATGAGAGAGGGCATGATACAAAGTTGCCAGAAATAAAAAGTATACAAGCTCACTTGACCTTTTACAGGTCAGGTAACCAAGTCTGACATGAGTTTACAAATTTCTGTTAGGGGCGAGGCCGAAATAACTTCCTCAAGTTGGCGCTCAGATTTAGGTCAGATTTGTTCGATCTGAAAACACAAAAACACAGGAATAGTTTTACCTATTTCGAGGATTTTGTGTTTGAAGATCGGTCAAAGATGGCCTGAAGATGAGATGTACAAATGGGGAAGTTATTTCGGCCTCGCCCCTTAGTACATTGTCCTGATGATTAGGGGTTATGCGGCCAAGACAGGGTGGGAGGATCAACTGTCAGAGCGTATTCAAACGATGAGGTACATGAAATTAAGGGGACGTATGAAAGTAAAGGATGTTATGGTTAAAGAGGTGACCACATTGGGGCTAAATGAAGAGTTGAGTTTGGCGGATGACATTATGAAGCTTGGAAGGGTAAGACATTTGCCGGTTGTTGACGACGAGAAGCTGGTGGGGATCATTAGCCAGCGGGACCTGTTTAAGGCCTCCCTGGGTTCGGCCATGGGGTTCGGTGAGGACGTGAGGAGGGATTTCCTCAAAACTGTAGTGGTAAAAGAAGTTATGATCAAGGAACTGATAACTATTTCGCCTGAGGCGGATATGAAGGAAGCTGGTCGAATGATGTTAGAAAAGAAGATAGGGTGCCTGCCGGTGGTGGAGGAGGGTGACAGATTGGTAGGGCTCATCACCGAAACCGATATCCTTAGGCAATACATCATGTAAGACGGCGTTACACTACAACAATCGGCTAGGATGACGGTTCTTCTCTAGGGAAGTTATTGGCACCCGAGATTCAAAGGATTAGGTTGCCTTCTTTATCCTTTTGCGCTCCGATTCACTAAGGGACGAGGGATAAGTTCCTTAAGTCGGCGCTCAGATTTAGGTCAGATTTGTTCGATCTGAAAACGCAAAACCGCAGGAATAGTCGAACTATTTCGACCTTTGCAGTTGAGCAGGTTTACTGCTTGCCGGCTACTAATTTCGTTTGCTTGTTATGAGCTACAGCCTGGCATAAGGCCCTATGATTAAAGCAATCCTGTTACCTGAATCATCAGAGACACTTCAAGACACTAGGTTTGTGTAACTGCACAGATCGTAAATATGGAGAAGAAGACATGAAAGAAAAAACAGTGTCCGAGAAGCTGGCAGAATTTATACATGATCTCACTTACCGAGACCTACCACAAGAAGTGAGGGAATTGGCGAAACTCCGCATCCTGGATACCTTGAGCTGCGCGGTTGCCGGACGTGATCTTCCCCACTGTAAGGTAGCAACGGAGGTGGCTAAGAAAAGCACCGGGGGTTCCACCTTGATCGGTCATAGGGAAAAGGTGGCGTTGCTCGATGCGGTTCTGGCCAATGGGGTGATGATTCACAGCATTGTGCAGGATGATATCCTGTCCGGCCTTGTGCACCCGGGAAGCACCGTAGTTCCCTCTGCTATAGGTGTCGGGGAGGAAAAGGGCGCTTCCGGGGAGGAGGTATTGACGGCAACTGTACTGGGATACGAGTTGGTTGGTAGGATAATGAGAGGAACGGGTCGATTCTCCGTAAGCTCATTCAGGCCGAGTCCCATCTTAACAACCTTTGGTGCCACCGCCTCAGCCGGTAAGCTGATGGGACTTGATGAGGAACAACTAGTCAACGCTATCGGTTATGCCGCAAGTCTGACCCCTGGGACGCCAAACGAAGTCTGGTGGAGCGGAACCATGGAAGGGATGTTTCAAGCAGGGGCCAGCGCCCGTGTTGGCATCCTTTCTGCTATCTTAGCCGAAAAGGGGGCAACAGCGGCCCCTCAGGCGCTTGAAGGAAAGGACGGCTTTTTCCGCTGTTGGGGAGGGGGAACGGCAACGATGGAAAAGGCGGTGGAAAACCTGGGTAAGGATTTTGTCATTTCCAGGATGCGTATCAAAGTCTTTCCGGTTTGTGGCGCTAATCAACGGCCCATACAGATAGCGGAACCCCTGGCCCGGCACAAGCTAAAAGTCGATGATATTACGAAGATCGTCGAGCGTGTTGGAATAGGCGCTACGAAGTATGCGGGACTGGATTTTATGGGTCCTTATGATACTCAATTTCAGGCTTTAATGAGTATGCAGTTTTGTACTGCGGCTGCCGTTTTGGGCAAACCCGTCAGCTCGGCCATGTTTTTTGCTAAACATTTTAATGACCCTGACGTTGAGGACCTCGCCAAAAAGGTAGAATTGGTGGAAGAGGAAGGCCGTTCCCTTCCAAAGATAGAAGTTCATTGCGTTGATGGAAAGGTTTACGCCACTTCGGAAGAGCTGCCAGACCGCGATAAATACGTGCCTACCAAAAAAAAGATGGTAGCTAAATTCAGGACCCTGTGCACTGACTTTTTTGGTGAGGGGGGTATCAATCAGATCATAGATCTAATAATGGATCTGGACAAGGTAGCTGATATTCGGAAGCTGACCGGTAGGTTTGGGGGATAAGAATTAGGGGTGGCTTCTACAGTTTATCATGTAGTTAGGGTCTGTCATGGCAGACCCTTAGGATAATTTTACAATAAAACTTCAAAAGGAATTATACAATGACAGAGAGGTCCCTCTATCTTCACAAAGACCCGCCCCTAGCCTGGATCGTTTTCAATCGTCCGGAGATGCGCAACGCTGTTAGCCTCGAAATGTGGAAGGCCTTGCCCGGTCTGGTGGAGGAAGTTGCAGAGGACCGCAGCCTGAGGGTTCTTCTAATCCGTGGGAAGGGAGAGGAGGCCTTCATCTCCGGCGCAGATATTTCACAGTTTGAACAAGAACGCTTCGGTATCTCAGGGGGTGGGTACGATCAGATAACCGAGAGAACCCTCACCACACTGACAGGGTTGGAAAAGCCCATAATCGCTATGATCCACGGGTTTTGCATGGGTGCTGGGTGTTCTGTGGCCATGATGTGCGATTTACGCCTTGCCGCGGACGATGCAACGTTTGGAATCCCTGCGGCCCGTCTCGGCATTGCCTATTCCCACCAGCGGGCGGCCCGCCTAGTTTATATTGTGGGGCCAACCAACGCTGCCGAAATTTTACTCACTGGACGGAATTACGATGCCGAAGAGGCTCATCAAATGGGCTTCATCAACCGGGTAATCCCCAATGCTGAGCTGGAAAGCTATACCCGAAAATACGCCATTAAACTGGCCAACAACGCCCCCCTGAGCTTAACCACCCACAAGGCCTCTATTCTTGAGATGCTGAAACCCTCAGTGCAGTGGGATATGGAAAGGATCCGGGCCTTGGCTTCCCGTTGTATTAACAGTGAAGATTACAGGGAAGGCATAAAAGCTTTTATGGAAAAAAGAAAACCAAGATTTCAGGGGAGATGACATCCCTCCCCCTTAGCCGCCGCAGCAACATCATTCCTGAACCGAGGAAAGACATATTTATACCTTCTTAAGTCAACTCAAAGACAATTGCGATCTCCAGGGTAAGATCTCCCCCGGAAATAAAGATAGACTAACAGGCCAAGACCTATGGTACCCAGTCCGAACAGGGAGGTGACGGGTCTGCTCTTGATGGAAAAATAGATGATCCACAGATTACCCAAAATAAACAGCAATGGGGTTACAGGATATCCGAATGTGCTG
>DAOWME010000066.1 GCA_030643245.1 Deltaproteobacteria bacterium | reverse complement strand
TAACAGCAATAAATGTGCCAATTGCTTACTTGGTTCTTCAACTATTTTTCGAAAACTCAAGTATTTGATGCATAAACTTTTCGCTTGAGGAGACTTTTTTCTCTTGACAAAGGGATGCCATATAGAAGATGTTAGGGGACTGATGAGATAACTATGTTCTAATTTAATTATTGACAAAAAAATATTTATACTATACCGACAAACAACAAGATATAGTTTTTCAAGGATTATTTACTAGCCATGAAAGATATTCCTCTAAACGAACGGATAATTTTTGCGTTGGACTTCTCCGACCCGGAAGAAGCCAAAAAATGGATTATAAAGTTGGAAAGCCATGTAAAATTTTTTAAGGTTGGCTTACAATTATTCCTGGCTGGTTGGTGGCCGATTATTGAATACATTGTTGGTCGCAATAATAAGGTTATGGTTGATTTGAAATTTTTTGATATTCCTGAAACCGTTGGACTGGCTATACAACAACTTAAAGATCGAGATATCACTTTCGCAACTATTCATGGGAATAAACCAATTATTGAAGCTGCTGTTGCCGAAAAAAATGAAGTGGAGATACTTGCAGTTACAGTCCTTACCAGCTTTGATGAGTCCGATATGCGCGATATGGGGTTTAAGCGTTCTATTGAAGATCTTGTCCTCATTCGCTCCCGCAAAGCGCTAGATTTAGGGTGTGACGGAATTGTTTCATCTGCCCATGAAGCATCGGCCCTTCGTAAAGAATTAGGTTCTAATTTTCTTGTTGTAACTCCCGGTATTCGCCCAGGACTCAATAGAGAGATTGAAAATGACGACCAAAAACGTGTCGCAACTGCAACAAGGGCTATTATAAACGGCGCAGATTATGTTGTTATAGGCCGACCTATCAGCACATCTCCAGATCCTCTTCATACTGTACAAACCATTCAAAAAGAAATTGAAATAGGGCTTGCTAGCCTTTCGATAAAATGACTGGTTAAAACATCATTCGTCCATCACCCCTTAACGGAAAGCCGACCTCGCACACTTTATTGCCAGCGCCTCCTAATACCAATTCATGGTATCCGCGACGAAAAAAGGTTACACGCAAATCTTACGCCTTCTATTAACAGCCTCTTGATTGGTGTATGCCGTCTCACCTGGTTCTCATGCTCTACCTCTTCTGCCCCCATCTATCGTTTCGATCAATGCCTCAAGCCTGGTGTCTATCTGAGAATCCGAGATCATGGCAGGATCAACCATGTCTGCTTCAATAACCACTCCGGGCACTCCATACCTTTTATATAGGGCATCCATCATGTCCGGCTGAGATAAGTTCCAAATCCTGCATGACTTTGAGGAGAACATGATCATTCCATCAATTGAGTATTCCTCAATAAATTCACCTATAAGCTCAACACACCCCTTAGGGGCTTTGTTGGAAAAGCATCGGGGACTCTCCTCACCCCAAAATGAATCTACAAAGGTTTCCAGGGGACGTTCAGGATCGAGTCGTTCCGGATGCGGGAAAAACTCCCAGGGGTATCTTCCACAGATGCAAACAGCCCCATTCGGAGTAAATTTACGCATAAATTTACCCAGAAATGCCCATGGAATCCATCCATCCCAATATAGCCGATATTTCTCCCCTTCCGGGGCTATCGCAGGGATGCCTTTCTCTTTCCTATCTTGAAGCTCTTTCAGGAGTTTCTCATAATAGACAATGCTTTCCGGATCTCCCATCATATAGAAGACCGGTGCAATGCTTACACCATAATCCCAGAGAGTCCAGGTGGAGGGTTTTGTCTTAAAAAATTCCCAGCACTCATTTCTCAGGGTAGCTGCCTTTTTGAGTACACTAAAGATCTCACTCAGACGGTCATAATCAAAGGGCTTCCCGCACACCTTTTCAAAAGCCGGTATAACGACTTCTTTAAATTGCCTGTAGACAAATTTCTTAACTCTCGGCACATCCTCCTTTTCGTAGGCAGAGGGAAGCTCAACAGCGATAACAGGTACGCCCATCCTTCGGTAAAGCCCCTCAGCATAGTGTGCCATCTCCGGACAAAAACGACCGGATATCATTATATCAGGCATAGGAAGTATTGCCGCCGGGTTTACTGGTATCCCTTTCCTCACAGCCTCAGCCATGCCCATGTGAAGCCGGTGATAGGAACATGTCTCGGGTAGATCCCCTGTGGCCTCAGCCACCTTCAGGACTTCGTCGGCTGCTCCTATTCCACCACAGTATGCCGCGTAACCGGCCATAAAGTGGGATTTCATACCCATTGCATAGGGGAACAAAAAAGTGGGGCCTGATGCCCATGCTACTTTCTCTCCTCTTTCCTTGGCTGCTCTCAGATTGGCCCAATGTCTGTCCACCATCGGTCTAATATCATTCGTTGTTGCCAGTCGATTTACTTTGTATTTTACGCTCATTATACACCTCCCGTTATCTTTGCAAGTGATCCCTACCCGGCCCTTACGCTGTCCGGTGAAACAACCTCATTCTTGGTCTCCACCATTATCTCAGGCGGCCCCCGAAGTCTCTTTTTCATCTGAGAATCGGATTTCATTCGGCCACCGATTCTTATACTTTACTCCCGTTTATACGCCGCTCAACGTCTCTGCGAACGACTGCAATCTGGTTTTTGTTCCTTCCAGAGATACAATCTCATGTTCCATCTCTATCATTACCTCAGGCACATCCTCTGCCATCATCTTGCTCTTGAAGTCAGGATAATAGCAGGTGTGGGGAGGACAGTATTTCACGCGTACACTGATAACACCTTTGGCATCATTGTCCTTCATCTGTTTGATGACTTCTTCAGCCCAGTCCACATCCCAGACCCCCTTTGCGGGACAGAGAGGGGTTTTGGCCTGATATCGATCAGCCAGCGCGTCCATCGGGTTGCCATTAAGTTGTGCCTTGTTTGCAAAGTATCTTGAACCCACGTATAGATCGTCATCGGGAACAATCATGCCCAGATCTTCAATAATGTCAAGGATGTCAAATTGCAAGGTCTGGCAAAGACAGCCCACGAGGATAACCTTAGACCTGTCTCCTTTGGTTTCGACAGTCTTTTTCTCCATGCCCTTAATGAGCTCTTTCAGCAATTCATTATGGTCTTCCTTGAGCATCAGCATACTTGACCATACTGTCTGCATCACCTCTCTTGCCTTCAATATCTCAGGTTTTTCTCTCCTTATCTCATAGACCCTCTCCAAAAGACTGCGGTTCTCATTATATATCTCAATACTCCTCTTGAGACTATCATCGCTTATCTTCTTGCCTGTAAAGTCTTCCAATGATGTCTTGAAGGACTCCAGATCCTCTAATAGAAATGACCTTACCGCTTCTCCCTGATAAATGGGAGGCAGGTATAGAATCTTCTGATAGGCCGGCTTTACGTTTCTGTCCATGATTAGGGGAAACTCTCCAACCTGCAAACATTGCCGTACGTTAAAGACCATCCCATCCATAAAACTCAACTTCCCTTTTACTGCATCATCAACGAAGGTTCTGGTAATACCACAGTCATAAGCCGGCACGTGGGCATGTCCCCATGTCACTGACTCGTTGCCTCTCCATATCACCACAGGGATCAGATCAGCCGCATGGACGATCTCTTCCGGGATGTGCATGGGGAAGCACCCAATAATTTTCTTGTTCTTGCGCGCCTTGAGTTCCGCGACATAGGTGTAAGGGTCTGATGTGACCTCTGCAATCTTACGCAATACCTCTTCCATGTTGGACTCCTTTCTTCTCCTTTTTGTTAGATCGAATAAGGCATCTAAGCAAACCGGCTTATTTGCCGTGCTCCCAGGGCTTATATCCCTGCAAGAAAGAGGGTCAAGCGTGGACTTGACCCTCTTTGGTCTGAACCTTCGCATTAATCTGTATACATTAATGAATACAAAACCTAATTCATTTACCTTCTCTTGTCAAGCAATTAAAGAAGACACCTTGCCCGGCCTCTCAACTCTGCTTCTTGTCGGAGCATCGCGGAGATCCCGATTAATCTGAAAAGGGGTGTTAGCCAATGCCCCTTTCAACAGATAAGATAATTCCTTGTCTCTGATATTAGAACTTTTCGCCTCCGTCAGGCCGAGTCTGGACTTTGCCCAACACCTGTGTCATAATGTCAGATATCACCACTTAGCAGCCGGGCCGTGCCCGGCACACAATCATTCACTGCACCCGACTGCCTTACCGCTGGGTTCAATCGGGTCCTTCATGGATAAAGGTCAGAGGCTGCTCCCCCACCCGATGAAAATATCTTGAATACCAAAGGTTCTTGGCCTCAGCCTGACGAAGTGTTCGTCTGCGCTGAGTGGAAGTGCGATGAATAAGACAAAACCTTTTACCATATCATCGAATAATACAGGATTCTCATTCTCTGATAGGTTTTTTGAACTGCTGAAACTTAACATATCAGATGAGGATGCACAGGATGCAGACACCAATCAAGATCACTGACCGGGCCTCTATCCCTTTGAGGGAACTACGGTTTACAGCCACCAGAAGTAGTGGGCCTGGAGGGCAGAATGTGAACAAGGTCAATACCCGGGCGATCCTGCGGTTTGATGTGATCAATTCGCCCAGTCTTTCATCCCGTCAGAAACAGTTGATTCGAAACCATCTGGCAACGCGAATAAATAAAGAGGGCGTTCTCAGGGTTGTTTCACAGAAATCTCGCAGCCAGGCCGCTAATCGAGAGGCGGCCATTGAACGATTTACATTGCTGTTACGTGAATCCTTACAGGAGGTATTACCCAAAAAGAAAACACCGATTCCCAGAGCTACCAGAGAACGGCGGCTTGAGGGAAAAAAGCATCGGAGTCTCCTGAAAGAGAAAAGAACAAGAGTAGTTTCATCAGATGAATGAAGCATTTAGATCTGAATTATATCGTTGTCCGAAAGGAAAAATATAATGATACCAAATCAGATAGCGCTTGATTTCGGGGCATTTATGTTGGATGCGGTGCTGTTTGACACAGCAGTGGCAAACAGCTTTGCACAACACCTGCCGTATAATGTACGCCTACTGCAATGGGGCAGTGAGCTTTACGGCGCAACAGGAAAAGACCTGGGAGAAGAACATCCGGTTACTCAGATTCCTTCCGGTGGCATTGCCTATACGAACAAAGGGAATTATGTGTGTATTTTTTTCGGCCAGACCCCTGCATGGGCTGTGGAACATATCGGTCAAATCCTTAATGATCAATGGAAGACTCTTGTTGAAGATCCATCACAGGAATCAGTTGTTATCCGGCTAAAGAAATAATAAACCCCCTGACCTTCTTTTGTACGGCTCCGGCTTAATTTCCGACTACCTTCAGTTTGCCCGGGCTCTGGTGCGAACGGCTAAAAAGCGGGTCGGGGCTTTGGATGTGGCAAATGAGTCCATCCTGCCGTTTTTAAACCGGCTTTCTGATGTACTTTTTTAATGGCGCGTACAGCGAAACACGGTAGCCGTTCCGAAAGGTTGTGGAAGGGGGAATAAAAGGTGGGAAAGGAACCCATCAGATACCCACAAGTCGCTTATAATGGTGTGTCTTCACGTACTTACTTGGCTTTGAATTGTCAAAAGGACTCATAGATTTCAATTCCACAATCCCTAAATTCATTCATCGGTATTCCTTTAAGAAAAAGTGTAAACATACTTTATAGCTTTTATGAAGGATGCCTGTATATACATCAAATTTCTTGACAAAAAGCCTAAATTACTATAGTTATTCGAAGTATAATTTATTGTTAGTGCCTATCCATAAGTGGCTTTTTTTCGCAATCTTTTTCGACCTGTGCAGTTACACAAACCTAGTGTATTGAAGTGTCTCCGATGATTCAGTTAACAGGATTGCGTCAAGCGGTAAACCTGACCAACTGCACAGCTTGCAATTTTTTGGTTCAGAGAATTTTGTGCGTGCACAGCAGTCTGTTGATATGATTTAATTAAGGGGGAAACGCATATGCCGATATACGAATACGAATGTAACAAATGTCAAACAGTCATGGGGTTTTTGGTATTAAACCCTTCCGAAGAGCTTACGTTAAAGTGTAAAGATTGTGGAGGCGACGACTTGAAGCGGATCGTATCAAGGTTTGCCTATCACAGATCGGAAAGCGATAGGTTGGCAGAGTTCGATACCAGCAAACGCCAAGGAGATGAATTCTACAAGGACTCCCGCAATGTTGGTCTCTGGGCTAAAAAGAGGGCTAAGGAATTGGGAACAGATCTTGGATCTGAATTTGACGAGGTTATAGAGAAAGGCCGAACGGGCAAGATTCTGGACGATTACGATCTGTAAGGTTGATGAAAAAACTATTATCTCATTACCGGCGGAGAATAAGGGGGGGAAGACATGCCGGTTTTTTTACGATGAGCCCAATGCCTCGAACAGTATATGTCTGAAAAGAAGAGGATAGCAAAGGCAGCGGGGATAGTAGGCGCATTTACCTTCTTGAGCAGGATTCTCGGTTTCATCAGGGATGTAATTGTTGCCAAGTATTTTGGCGCAGGGCTATCCGCCGATGCCTTCTTTGTGGCCTTCCGAATACCCAATCTTCTTAGAAGGTTGCTCGCCGAAGGATCATTAACCGTCTCTTTTGTCCCTGTCTTTACCGAATACCTGACAAAAAATTCAAAAAAAGATGCCTTTGAAGTGGCACATATAGCCTTTACGGCGCTTTCCATGATCCTTGTGGCTATATCTATATTGGGTATACTCCTCGCTCCTCTGATTATACGGGTTATAGCACCTGGGTTTGACGACACTCCAGAAAAACTCCAGCTAACCATCCTTCTTACCCGCATAATGTTCCCCTATATATTTTTTATCGGTCTTCTTGCCCTCTGTATGGGAATATTGAACTCCTTAGGCCATTTTACCGCCCCTTCCCTTGCTCCTGTTCTACTCAATGTTTCCATGATAATGGGGGTTTTGTACCTCTCCCGGTATTTTGACCGGCCTGTACTCGGTCTTGCTGCAGGAGTGATCATCGGGGGTATTTCCCAGCTTATTTTCCAGATCCCGTTTTTGATAAAAAGAGGCGTCATGTTTAAGTTGAACTTCAACTTCTCTCACCCCGCCATCAGGAAAATCGGCACCTTGATGCTTCCCGCTGTGTTTGGGACTGCAGTGTACCAGTTTAACATCTTCGCCACTACCCTTATCGCGTCCTTGCTTCCTGAAGGAAGTATATCATTTCTATACTACGCCAACAGGCTTGTGGAATTCCCCCTCGGGATATTTGCGGTAGCCTTGGGAACAGCTTTGTTACCCGTTATGTCCGAGCAGGCAGCCAGGGAAAGCTTTGAGGACTTAATACGATCCCTTTCGTTCGCGTTGATATTGGTGTTTTTTTTTACTATTCCCGCCATGGTTGGATTGATCGTTCTAAGAGTCCCCATCATCAGCATACTTTTCCAGAGGGGAGAGTTCGATTATCAAGCCACGTTATTGACTGCGGAAGCCCTTTTTTATTATTCCCTAGGGCTATGGGCAATTGCCGGTGTAAGGATCATTGTTCCCACGTTCTTTTCTTTGAAGGATACCAGAACACCTGTAAAGGTTGCAGTACTTGCCCTTCTTGCCAACATAGTCCTCAGCATAATTCTGGCCTTTCCTTTAGGGTTGAGGCACGGGGGATTAGCCCTGGCCACTTCCATTTCCTCAATCATGAATATGTCGATATTGCTTATGATCTTGAGGAAGAGGTTGGGTAGCATAGGGGCAAAGAGGATACTCATGTCGGTCTTCAGGATCTCCACTTCTTCGGCGGTAATGGGAATAGCAGTCTACCTCTTCTGCCACAGGATCGTGTGGACTACAGGTTCGGAAATTGAGACGAAGATCCTCACCTTGGGGGTTAGCATAGTAATAGGGGTTGTTGTTTATCTCTTGTGTTCGTATCTTCTCAAGAGTGAGGAGTCATATTCTTTTGCCAGGATCGTCAGGGAGATGGTGAAAAGGAATTAAAGTGCTTTATTCTATATTTAAGACTGAATACGGCTGGTGTGTTATCTTTGGGGACAAGGGACGGCTTTTGGAGATAATTCCATTTTTACGCAGCGAAGCGGAAGCTTTTTCCCGCGCATTTTCAAGGCACAGGACCATGACCGGTGATCCACGTTTTTTTAATGAGATAAGAGAGTCCATGAGGAAATATTTCCTGGGAGAAAAAGTTGATTTTCGATTTCCTGTGGACCTCTCTCGGCATACCTATTTTCAGAGAAAGGTTTGGGAGATAACAGAATCCATCCCTTATGGAGATGTACTTACTTACAGGCAGGTAAGTGCAATGATGGGAAACCCAAGGGCTTCGAGGGCCGTGGGACAGGCTCTTGCGAAGAATCCTCTGCCGATAATTATTCCCTGCCACCGGGTGGTAAGGAGTAACGGTGAGTTAGGAGGGTATTCAGCGCCAGGGGGCATTGATATGAAAGCAAGATTGTTAAAGATGGAAGGCCAGGAATTTGATTCCAAGGAAAGGCTTCTTGTTTTTCATTGATTGCTTGACCTGAAGTATGGAATTAGTATATTATTAACTGAAAAAAATAGGCATCCTTCATACATCGGTTTACACTTTTTAAATTATGGCTGCTTCAACGGTGCCGAGACCTTTTTTTTATTCGAAAGTGTAAACTACTTTATAGCTTTTATGAAGGATGCCAAAAAATATAAACAAAATTAACCTGTGGAGATGGATGGACACCCTACTCAAGAGATTTTCGGTACATCTGGAAATAGAAAAGAATGTATCCGAAAATACCCTTCGTAATTACACCAGCGATTTGAGACAGTTCTTGGATTTCTTAAGGGACCGAAAGCTTTATACTGAGAGGGCTGACAGGGAGGCAGACATCGCAAGGATAGACCATACGGTTATAAGGGCCTATCTTGGAGAATTGCATAAGAAGAACAAGAAGACGTCGATTTCCAGAAAACTTGCTTCCCTCCGATCCTTCTTCAAATTCTTGATACGCGAGGAAACGTTATCTAAAAACCCCGCTGCTACGATCTCCAGCCCCAAACAGGAAAAACATATCCCGACCTTCTTGCCTGTGGATGAGATATTCCGGCTGGTGGAAAAGCCGGGCAATTCAACCATTCTGGAACGCAGAGACAGGGCAATATTAGAGGTCTTGTACTCGTGTGGGATTAGAGTGAGCGAACTGGTTGGTCTAAACATTGATGATCTTGATTTGAACCACGGTATGATTAAGGTAAGGGGAAAAGGTAGGAAAGAGAGGATCGTTCCCATTGGGAGAAAAGCTATAGAGGCACTTAATTGTTATCTTGAGGGATTGGTTGAGTTGCAGGGAAAGGATTCTGATAAGGTGACAGAGAGACCGGTTTTCCTCAATTTCAGAGGAGGGCGTTTGAGCGCCAGGAGTGTTGGCAGGATAGTCAAGAAGTATATATTCCAGTGTGCCTTAACTAGAGATATCAGCCCCCACTCGATCCGCCACAGCTTTGCCACGCATCTTTTGGATGCGGGTGCGGATCTACGGTCAATTCAAGAGCTTTTAGGACATGCAAACCTAACGACGACCCAGAAATATACCCATATTAGTGTTGATAAGCTGATGGCAGTCTATGATAAGGCGCATCCCAGGAGTAGGGTTAACCATTGAACAACAAAAGGGTGGCTTATGTTTAGAGGAACTACGATTTTATGTGTCAGGCATAAAGGGAAGGCGGTTGTTGGTGGTGACGGACAGGTAACCTTCAGCGACACCATTATGAAACATGGTGCCAGGAAAGTCAGACGTTTGTATAATGATACGGTTATTGCCGGTTTTGCAGGGGCAACTGCGGACGCCTTTACCCTCTTTGAGAAGTTTGAGGGGAAGCTGGAGCAGTATCACGGTAATCTGACCAGGGCAGCCGTTGAACTTGCTAAGGATTGGCGAACGGATAAGATGCTGCGCAGGTTAGAGGCGTTACTCGTCGTCGTTGATGAGGAGCATACCTTAATTATATCGGGTAACGGGGACGTTATTGAACCTGATGACGAAGCGATTGCCCTGGGTTCCGGGGGGCCTTATGCTCTGGCTTCCGCAAAGGCGCTCGTTAAGCACTCTGACCTGGACGCAAAGGACATAGTTGAAGAGTCTATGAAGATAGCGGCAGATATTTGCATATACACCAATGATAGGATCTTTATAGAGGAATTATAGGGATTCAGTCGGCTACTGACTAAGGAGGATTGATGTCAATTTTCACACCTAAAGAGATTGTTGCTGAATTGGACAAGTATATCATTGGACAGAATAATGCGAAAAGGGCAGTGGCTATCGCTTTGAGAAACAGGTGGAGGAGACAGCAGGTTCCGGAGGAGCTTAGAGATGAAATTGCGCCCAAGAATATTATAATGATAGGTCCCACAGGGGTAGGCAAAACTGAGATAGCGAGGAGGCTCGCCAAACTAGCCCAATCACCATTCCTGAAGGTGGAGGCATCCAAATTTACCGAGGTTGGATATGTGGGACGAGATGTGGAATCCATGATCCGTGACCTTACGGAACTTGCCATTGGCATGGTAAAAAACGAAGAAAGTGAAAAGGTCCGCGGCAAGGCCAAAGAGATCGCCGAAGAGAGGATCTTGGACCTCTTACTACCTCCCCAAAAAGAAATAACGGATGCAGAAGAGGAGCTAGACATGGAGGATGGATCTTTAGCTAAGGTAGAGAGGAAGATAGAGCGAGATCAGAGTGGTACGAGGGAGAAGCTGAGGAAGCTGTTACGTAAGGGTAAATTGGATGACAGGTTTGTGGATTTGGATGTGAGTCAGCGGAGCGCCCCTGTTATAGAAGTCTTTTCCGCGTATGGCATGGAAGAGATGGATATAAACCTCAAGGATGTTTTTAGCAACCTGTTTCCCGCACAAACGAAGAGGACAAAGGTGAAGATTCCCGATGCATTGAACATCGTCTCCCAAGAGGAAGAGCAAAGGCTGATTGATATGGAGAACGTTACCAAACTCGCAATAGAAAGAGTAGAACACTCCGGCATAATTTTTATTGATGAGATTGACAAGGTAGCAGGGAGAGAATCGGGTCATGGCCCGGATGTTTCTAGGGAAGGGGTCCAGAGGGATATCTTGCCCATTGTGGAGGGTACAACGGTAACCACCAAGTATGGAATGGTAAAAACGGATCATATATTGTTTATCGCTGCAGGCGCATTCCACATCTCAAAACCCTCTGATCTCATCCCGGAGCTACAGGGGAGGTTTCCCATCAGGGTGGGGTTAGATTCCCTAGGCAAAGAGGAATTCATAAGGATCCTGACCGAACCCAGAAATGCATTGATAAAACAGTATACTGCATTGATGAAGACTGAGGACCTAGACATAGTATACAAGGATGAGGCCGTTGCTGAGATAGCTGAGATAGCAACGTTAGTTAACGACCGGACAGAGAATATCGGCGCCAGAAGGCTACACACAATTATGGAAAAACTATTGGATGATATCTCTTTTGATGCCCCGGACTTGGACGATATAGAGATCGTTATAGATCCTGATTATGTCAAGGAAAAATTGTCAGAATTCGTTAAAGACGAAGATCTTAGCAGGTATATCCTATAGACGGCGAGAAGGTAATCCGGTGTAGGTAGTGGTGAGTCATGGATAATTTGACGGACAAAGCAGAGGTGTTGATAGAGGCCCTCCCGTATATTCGAAGGTTCTATAATAAGACGATCGTCATAAAATACGGCGGTCATGCGATGGTTGATGATGGTCTGAAGGTAAACTTCGCCCTTGATGTCATCTTGATGAAGTACGTTGGTCTTAATCCGGTTATCGTTCATGGTGGCGGTCCACAGATTGGGGGAGTTCTGGAGAAGATGGGAATGCCCTCTAAATTTGTCGGCGGGATGCGGGTAACGGATGTTGAGACGATGGATGTCGTTGAGATGGTATTGGCAGGAAAGGTAAATAAGGAGATTGTGGGACTTATCAACCATTATGGTGGCCGGGCAGTAGGGTTGAGCGGCAAAGACGGTCAACTTGTTAGCGCAAGGAAGCTGGATATGTTAATGTCAAAGGAGGATACGGAACCCCCTGAAATCATAGATATAGGGATGGTTGGGGAGGTGGAATCCATCAACCCTAATATTGTCGAAGTTCTTGATGGGAACAATTTCATCCCCGTGGTGGCACCCATAGGCATAGGGTGTAAGGGAGAGACTTACAACATAAATGCCGACCTTGTGGCAGGGAAGCTCGCCTCTGCTCTTAGGGCGGAAAAATTGATACTCCTTACCGATGTAGAAGGTCTGAAGGATGAAAGGAAAAAGCTGATTTCGACTGTAACCACGGAAGAAATTAGAAAATATATCGAGGCCGGCGTGATCTCGGGAGGGATGATACCAAAGGTAAATTGTTGTCTTGAGGCACTCAATGAGGGGGTCGCAAAGACTCACATCATAGATGGCAGGGTAAAACATGCCCTTCTTCTTGAGGTGTTTACGGACGTAGGCGTCGGAACGGAGATTGTTGTGGCTTAGGGGCGAGG
>DAOWME010000194.1 GCA_030643245.1 Deltaproteobacteria bacterium | reverse complement strand
GCAGCCCCGCAATGTCAGCAGGTCTGACTGACCACATATGGAGCATGAAAGAATTACTCACTTTTCGGGTGCCTGAGATACGGATCTCCTCACCTTAAGCTGCTGAAAGGGGTACTGTAGATTTATTAACTTTCTTCCTCCTGGTATTTCTATATCCGGAGGAAGGGAGAGAACTCACTCTTACAGCCTTCAAACCGCTATCTGGGGTTCAGGAAGAAAAAAACAATGCTCTGTTCGCAAAAAACAGATTGCTGTACTCGCCCAAAACACTTATCTCAACTGTAAAGGGACACTACCATATGTTGCAGTTCCTTTTCTATTGACATACAACCCCATTTCTCCTATACTCTCCTTGTTAAAAAGTGAGTTCTTATCAGTTACAAGTGGGTTAGGGGCGAACTTGCGATAAGGTTACGACTGTGTCTGTAACTTCGAGCTGCGGGACAGTAAAAGATCAAAAAAGATGAATATATACCTGGACACACTAAAACAAGTTCTCGATGAAAACAACAAAAGCCGTTTGTTTTGCTGCATCAAGGAACTGGCCACAAATGGGGTCTCTCTTGAGAGGTTCACTGAAGGAGAACATACACCTTCCAGTAAAGATCTGATTCGGTTTATAGCCAGATGGTTTAAGCGCATAAGAATGTCGGAGGGTGAATGCCGGGACTGGATGAATGAATACCATGTTGAGATCCTTTCTTCCGTGTATTCCGGACCTGGCTTGTGGAGAGAGGAGCATATAAGGTCCCAGATCAAGTCTGTTTATGAGTCTGATACTGTTTTTGATTGCGGGTGTGAAAACAATCCTTTCAAGGCATCGTGTGGCCGCAATTGTCTTGTGTACAAAGAGATGTTGGATAAATGGGAAGAGAGGAAGGCCAGAGAAACGAATATGTCTTATACGCCCCGGACCGGCAATAAGATATGGGACATGGCTTTGGCCGTACCTGTCCGCTCAGTTAAAGAGAAATACAATGACCAGTTCGAAGAAGCTGTGAACATCATATGTGATCATGTGGGTAGGCATGTCCCCAGAGACAGGATAGTCAAGGTTCTCAATGAGCGCGGGTTTAAGACCAAGACAGGAAAGAAATGGACATACTCAAGCCTCTCCAACGTATTGAGGCGACGCAACAGGGATGTACAAGGGGAGGAAACTGATAGGGACGAAGACAATAAGACGACATGGGGAGAGGAAACTAATGAACTTGAGAGAAACGACAGGGCGGAAAGAAAGGACGTGGCCCTGTCAGCCCACCCGGTCAAAGAGAGATACAGCGCCCAATTTGAAGAGGCGCTTAGTTTTTTGCAGGGCCATATCAAGAAGGGAACCTCGAAACACGACGTGGTAGCTCTTCTTAACAAGCGCGGGTTTAAGACCAGGACGGGAAGGAAGTGGACGTATGTAATCCTAGGGAATGAACTAACGAAGCTGAAGAGAAATGTTGATAAGGACGATGAGTGAGTCTGGGGCTCGAAAATTTCTATTGACACGAGTATTGCGCTATAATATTATCTTTTAGTGTCGGAGAAAGATCGGCACTTTTTAGCAACCGGGTTGTCGAGTATTTCCAGTCCATTCGATCCACAATTCTAGCCCGGAATCAGAAGGTCACTCAGTCCACGCAGTTAGGTGGTCTGGCAGAGAATTCAAGAGTCTATGTCATATACTTTCGCAGCATCTCCTATTATCGAAAATCCCCTTACATTTCTACCTGTACCAGCGTATTATCATCTGCTCGTTTCTTGTTGTTTCTCACGGGTAACAACCAACCCAGTGGGAGTCCACGTAAACTGTTCATCCCGTCAAATGAATCCCTTGTCTCATATTGGGGACGTATCGATTCTAAATTGTCATCTTCAATAGACGATTGATCCTCTTCTTATTCATAGTATACTCTTCTTCTCCAGACTCCGGCTAGAGACTTAAGTGTATCCGAAGCCAGGCACCTCCGAAAATGAGAAGCGGGAGATCTTCCTGCAATCAGGTTCCCAGGTTGGAGGTTGGGAACAGTAACGAGGAGGGGGCGGGAATAGTAGTCGGCATAAATCTCCTGGCATTAACCAATTAGTGTCCATCCATAAATGGACTTCTTGAGAAAAGGGCACGAGTTGGTTTCCAATTCAGAAATGAGCAATTTTTTCTCTGAGCAAGGCCGCACGACGGTTTGCGCCGAGACGTACATGATCGTACGTCGCAGGCGGAAACCTGAGGAGAACGTAGCTCAGGGGAAAAAGGGCCATTTCTGGATGGAAACCAATTAACGAGATCTGTACTTTATACAGGGGGGTGTGCTTATGAATGCAAGGACACAGATGTTGAAAGACAGCGTAGTAATCAAGACCCATAGAAACGTTGCACGAGGTCTGGAGAAGGAAGAAGATGGTATACCTTTCAGACCAGGGATGGAAGTAAAGCTCTGCCTTGATCGTGCACGTTTATTGACCAGTTCATACAAAGAGACCGAAGGGGAACCCATGGTAATTAGGAGGGCAAAGGGCCTTTCCCGGATACTTGAGGGGATGAGCATATATATTCAGCCCAATGAGTTGATCGTAGGCAACTTCGCAAGTAAGCCTGACTGCGTGACTCATTACCCCGACCTCCAGTGGAGATGGGTTGAGAAGGCCGTTAATAACGGATACAAAGATGTACTGAGCGAGAAAGAAAAAAAAGAATTAACAGGTATCCATGAGTATTGGAAGACCCGGGCTGTCCATGGTATGGAGAGAGACCTTCTTCCCGAAGATATCAGGCCGTACTGGTCTTTCAATGGGGCTCTCTACTGGGCTTATCAATGGGCGATGAGCACACCTAATTACGAAAAGGTGTTTCGCATAGGCATTGAGGGCTTGAAGAAAGAGGCTGAGAGTAAATTAAAAGCGATAAAAAAGGGCTTTTCCGATAATACGGTAAGCGGCAAGGAATACATTGAGAAGAAGAGATTCCTGGAAGCTGTTATCATAACTTTGAATGCATTTGCAACGTGGGCGACAAGATACTCGAAGCTGGCCAAAAACCTCGCAGAGGCTGAAGACGACCCGAAGAGGAAGGAAGAGTTGAAAGAGATAGCCAAGGCATGCGAATGGGTGTCCGGAAACCCACCGAGGACACTACATGAGGCCCTGCAGCTCTTTTGGTTCATACATGTAATTGTAGACTATATCGAGGTACCCCTGGTAGGTTGCGGGATCAGGTTTGACGAGATCTTCTATCCTTTTTACGCAAAGGATGAGAGAGAGGGAAATATTACACGCGACGGCGCACAGGAGCTTGTGGAATGTCTATGGATAAAGTTCCTGGAGACAGGATTCCTGCATCCACCCATATGGTCCGGTGCTGGTGGCGGAGGTCTTGGATGGCAGACTCTGACTATAGGGGGCACCGATTCTCATGGCGAGGATGTAACAAATGAGATGAGTTACATAGTTCTGGATGCCACCAAGTCCACTCGTACGATACAACCCCCCCTCGCCCTGAGGTGGCATGACAATACGCCCAGGGAACTCCTTCTTAAGGCAATCGATGTTATAGGTACGGGTGTGGCCCAACCTGCCATATTCAATGACAATGTTGTTATTCCCCGGTATACGGAAATGGGGGTTCCACCGGAAGAGGCTCGAACCTATTCCATTAACAACTGCATGTTTCCCATGATCCCAGGTAAGAACATCATCGCCCGCACCAATAGTGCAGGGCTTTTGTTTCTGCCGAAGTGTCTCGAACTGGCGCTCAATCGGGGGAGGGATATGAAGACAGGGGAACTCATAAGCTGTGAAACCCAGGACCCATCAAGGTTTACATCTACGGAAGAGGTAATGGATGCTATCTTACAGCACTACAGTTTTTACTGCGACAAGGCATTCCATCTAAGCGACATAGGCGACGCACTTTATGAGGAGTATTTGCCTCGTCCCTTCTTGTCTGCATTACTCGACGGGTGTATAGAAAGGGCGGAAGATCTGAGGAAATGGAGTTATTTGCCCTGGAAAACCCTGGGGCTTATCGGAACAAACAATGTTGTCGATGCACTGGCCGCCATTAAGAAGTTCGTATTCGAAGAAAAGAGATTGAGCATGGCCGAATTGCTCGACGTCCTCAAGAAGAACTGGGAAGGCAAAGAGGATTTACGCCTCATGTTTCTCAACGAGGCCCCAAAATTTGGAAATGATGATGACTATGTGGATTTCATAGCAAGGGACCTTTACTACAGGGTAGCCAAGGAAACAACGAAATTCAAGACCTATTATGGGACCCCTGGTTTCATAGACGGTAGTGTGGCCTCTGCGCCCTATTCCTTTGCCATAAGTACCTGGGCTACGCCTGACGGTAGAAAGGCGGGGGATGCATTCCATGATGGGAGTATCACCCCGGAGACAGGTATGGATAATAAGGGCCCTACAGCCGCCCTTAAATCAATATCGAAAGTAGATCCCTTGAAGTCGTGGAACCACTTGTATAATCAGTCGTTTATGCCCCAATTCCTCCAGGGAGAATACAGAAATGTATTTGCGGACTATCTCAAGACATGGGGAGATTTGGGTATTCACCACATACAATTCACCGTAGTTGACAAGGATACGATGCTAGATGCACAGAGACACCCTAAAAGACACTCTGATTTGATAGTAAGGGTGTGCGGGTACTCTGCATACTTCGTTGACCTGAGCGCGGGGTTGCAGGATGAGATTATGAAGAGAACTGAGCAGTGCTTATGATGCGGGGAACCAGGTCTATTTCGGTCCTGTTTCTTGGTTCTGTATTGTAACTTCGTGTAACCTTGTTACCGTGGAACTCCGATAGAGGACGGTTCGAATGTACGGAAAAGAAGAGGATAATCGCAGGGGTGTTATATTTAACATCCAGAAGTTTTCCATTCACGACGGGCCTGGGATAAGGACCACTGTCTTTTTGAAGGGATGCCCCTTACAGTGCAAGTGGTGCAGCAACCCCGAGTCCATATCCCCTTCTCCGGAAATTATGGTTTACGATGCAAGATGCATCCATTGCGGAAAGTGTGAGGAGGCCTGTCCAGAGGGTGCAATTGTTGCCATTGAGGGAAGTGAAAGGATAGATCTGGCTAAGTGCAATCATTGCATGGAGTGTGTAAAAGTGTGCCATTCAAAGGCCCTGGAACGTACGGGCACGGATATGACTGTCCGTGAGGTAATAGAAGAGGTGGAAAAAGATTCTCTCTTCTATCAGAATTCAGGAGGAGGGGTGACCCTGTCAGGTGGAGAGCCATTGTTTCAATGGAGATTCACAAGGGGTATACTGCAAGAATGCAAAGAAAGGGGGTTTCATACAGCGCTCGACACCACCGGATATGCCTCATGGGAGGTGCTGGAAGATGTTTTGAGGTATGTGGATCTGGTTCTCTATGATATAAAGCATATGGACGACCAGTGTCACATGGAAGGTACAGGGGTTTCAAATACCAGGATACTGGAGAATATACAGCGAACTGCCTCCGTGGTAAGAACGTGGCTTCGATTTCCTGTAATACAAGGGTTTAACGATTCTCCTGAGAATGTTGACAGAGTGGCATCGCTGGCATTAGAGCTCGGCATAGAGAAAGTATCGCTCTTGCCGTATCATGAATGGGGAACTGCTAAGTACGATAAGCTGGGGAAAAGGTATGTATCTCCATATTCCGGTCAGATAAGTGATGAGAGGTTGGAGGAGATAAAGAGAGTTTTTGAAAAGAAAGGAGTTGTCACGACATTGAAGGGCTGAATGGTTAGGGACGGGGACGAAATAACTTCCTCAAGTTGGCGCTCAGATTTAGGTTAGATTTGTTCGATCTGAAAACGCAAAACCGCAGGAATAGTCGAACTATTTTGAGGATTTTGTGTTTGAAGATCGGGCAAAGATGGCCT
>DAOWME010000097.1 GCA_030643245.1 Deltaproteobacteria bacterium | reverse complement strand
TGTAGTTCCAAAACCTATAGGTTAAATTTAGTAGCTTTAGACTGTTCTTTCTTTATGCTCACTTAGATGCGAGTTCTGCACGGGTTAAAATTTAACCACCGTTGAAGCAGCCATAATTTAAAAAGTGTAAACCGATGTATAAAGGATGCCAAATATTCCACTTGTGCGGTTAGCCCTGAGGGGAATATCTCGTACTACCCGCATTGCTATATGGAAACCTATAAGAAGTCTTCATCCCTTTGCAACAGCTATAAGACCGAGGAAAGGATAGAGGAACTCTGTGGTTTTTGCAAGATAAAAATCCGAATTTCTGATTATGAATAAGGAGGTGAAGTTTCAAATGAAGATTGAGAGTTCCTTGATATTTGTGGAGACAACCGGGGATACGGATGTCATGGATGTGACCCCCGAGGTCAGAGAAAAACTTTTGCAATCGAATATCAGTAATGGTAGTATAATTTTGTTTGTCTCCGGTTCAACAGCGGCGTTAACTACCATAGAATTTGAGCATGGTGCAGTCGATGATTTGAAAAAGGCGATTGAAAGGATTGCCCCAAGAGATATACATTACGAGCATGATCGTAGATGGGGTGACGGAAACGGCTATTCCCACGTAAGGGCGGCCTTGCTGGGAGCATCCTTAACAATTCCTGTAGTGGATAATAAACCGTTACTAGGGACTTGGCAGCAAACGGTACTCCTGGATTTTGATAACAGACCAAGGAAAAGGGAGATAAAAGTTCAGATAATGGGGGAATAGATATTATGAGGTCTGGACCAACAGGAGGAAGGATCTTTTGAAAGGAGAGACCATCGAAGATGGCGTAAGACTCACCTTTGACAACAACAACCGTCTTAAAACCCTTTTAGGCGAGCACAACAAAAACCTCAGGTATATAGAAGAAAGTTTAGAGGTTAAGGCCAATGTGAAAGGTAACGAGATCAATCTCTTTGGCGATTATTACGATGTGAAAATCGCTGAAAAGGTTCTTGTTGAACTCTATTCCTTACTTGAAGCAGGTTATCCGATTTATGCCAATGATTTGGATTATGCGGTAAGGATTGTGAGGAGCGATAGTGCGGTTAATCTCAAGGATATATTTCTTGATACCGTTTACATATCTTCCAGAAAGAGGACGATAACCCCCAAGAGTCTATCTCAAAAGATATATATTGATGCCATAAGAGAATTTGATATCGTATTTGGAATAGGACCGGCTGGGACAGGAAAGACCTACCTCGCTATGGCTATGGGGATATCATTCTTAAGGAAGAAAGAAGTTGAGCGGATCATCCTTGCAAGGCCTGCTGTTGAGGCTGGCGAAAAGCTCGGTTTTTTGCCCGGAGATCTATACGAAAAGGTCAACCCCTACCTGAGACCTCTCTATGATGCTCTTCACGACATGCTGGACTTTGAGAAAGCCTCTAATCTAGTACACAGTGGTGTCATCGAAATCGCCCCTCTGGCATTCATGAGGGGACGCACCTTAAATGATGCTTTTGTCATCCTGGATGAAGCCCAGAATACAACCTCTGAACAGATGAAGATGTTTTTAACCCGATTGGGTTATAATTCCAAGGCGGTAATAACAGGGGACATTACTCAAATTGATTTGCCGGTGGGAAAGACATCGGGCTTGGTAGAGGCACAGACTATCGTTAAAGGAATAGATGGAATACGTTTCATCTATTTTTCCGAAAAGGATGTGGTGAGACACCGGTTGGTTCGAGACATTATTCGGGCTTATGATAGTTACGAGGCGAGCATACCGGAAGAAGGTCGTAAGGGTCTGTCATGACAGACCCTAAGGCATAATTATCTTATGAGGAAGCTTCTATGGCAGTCCTAAACGATGAGAAGAAGAAGAAGAAGTTACCTTCTTCATCTGACAAGATATCCATCCTCGAAAGATTTAAAAACCCTTCTTTCCAAAGATGGCTAATGGCCATTGCGCTGGCCATATTAGTAAGCATAGTAGTAGCTCCTGGCATCAGACTGCCTGTCACCAATTACAAGCTTGGTGATGTTGCCTCACAGGACATGAAATCCCCCCAAGATTTCCTTGTAGAGGATGAGCAATCCACAGAGCAGCGGATTATGGAGGCAGGGGAGAATGTCCAGGCTGTTTATGATTTTGACCCGGGTCAACTCAAGGAAATCGAAAAGAATCTGATCTCTTCTTTCATCATGATGCGGGATTTCTATAAAGAGATAGAGAACGAGGTCATAGAAAGTGGGGGGGGGGGTAAGACAAAAGGCCGGGGTACACTAAAGGGGGAAAGCACGCCAAAGATAGATCTCACTACTTTTAAGGACCATGTGAATGCCAAGAGGGATGCGTTCGAGAAGATCCTGGACATAGATGTTGAGGATGAAGAGTTTAAGGTGTTGGAGACGTGTCGCTTTAACACGAGCATCGAAAAACAGATACGTATGCTCATAAGGACACCATTGGGGAGGGGGATAGTCGGTAATAAGGAATTGCTATACAGAGAAAGGGACAAAGGGATTGTTATACGTAATATCGAGACAAAAAAGGAGGTTGCGGTAAAGGATATACTGTCAATCTGGGATCTAGGAGACGCACAGAGAATTATCAGGGTGAACTCAAGTAAGATGCAGGCAGACTTGGAGAGATCGTTGAGGCGGACGATCGCAGCAATCTCTCAAAAGCTAATCCGGCCAAATTTGACCTTCAATAAAAATGAGACCGAGCAGAGAAAGATCGAGGTAAGAGGGAGTGTTAAACCTGTTTTTTATCGTGTCAAAAAGGGAGAGATAATTGTAAGAGAAGGGGAGAGGATAAGGAACGAACACCTTGTAAAACTGAAGGCCTTCCAAAAAGTAAGACAATATGACAGTCTGGTATTGACATCTCTCGGATTAATTCTTTTCGTTGTGTTGATTATTTATATCCTGTATAAATTTCCCCTTAATAACCTTAAAGATGTTTTACTTAACAACAAGGATCTTTTCCTGTTAAGTCTGGTCCTCGGGTTTGTGGTATTGTTGGCAAAATTCACAATCCTGATATGTGAAGCAGTATGCAATAATTTCCCTTTCATACCCCTTGATTCCTGTCTATATGCAATCCCAATAGCGTCTGGGGCAATGCTCATAAGTATTATCTTAAACGTTGAGGTCGCATTGATCTTTTCTCTGGTGGTGTCTATTTTTTCGGCGATACTGCTCGACAATAGACTTGCATTTTTCATATATCCCCTTATCGGGAGTATTGTGGCTGCCCAAGGTGTAATACGAGTCCGGTTGAGGACAACCATAATAAAAGCTGGGTCCATGGTTGGCCTGATAAATGTTGTAACCATTGTATGCCTTAACATGGTTATGGGTCACCTATTTACCCTTACTACGCTTCTTGATATCATTTTCGGTTTTTTCGGCGGACTTCTTGTGGGATTTATCGTGAGTGGAATCACACCTTTGGTTGAAGCGCTTTTTGGATATACTACGGACATCAAATTGCTTGAGCTGGCCGATCTTGACAATCCCATACTGAGAGATTTGATAGTCCAGGCTCCAGGTACATATCACCACAGTATAATCGCGGGAACATTGGTTGAGACGGCGGCAGAGGCCATTGGGGCAAATCCGCTCCTGGCAAGGGTAAGCGCTTATTACCATGACATAGGAAAGATAAAGAAGCCGTTGTACTTCGTCGAGAACCAAAAGGGCATCGAGAATAAACACGAGAAGTTGGCGCCCAGTATGAGCAGTCTAATATTGATGTCCCATGTGAAGGATGGGGTAGAGATGGCCAAGAAATACAAACTCGGCGAGCCAATAATAGACATTATACGCCAACACCATGGCACCAACCTCATTACATTTTTCTACCAGAAGGCTAAGAACCGAGAAAATCCGGAGCTTCACCCGGTGAACGAAAAGGACTACAGATATCCAGGGCCCAAACCGCAGACTAAGGAGGCTGGGCTGGTAATGCTTGCTGATGCTGTGGAAGCTGCATCCAGGACCCTTCCTGATCCATCGCCATCCAGGATTCAAGGGATGGTTCAGAGGATTATTAATAATATGTTTGCAGATGGCCAGCTAAACGAATGTGAGTTGACTCTGAAGGACTTGAACGGAATAGCCAAGAGTTTCAATAAGATACTGACCGGGATATTTCATCATCGGGTGGAATATCCGGAACCTGTTTACAAAGAAGCTGCCGGAAAGAAGAAGGCCAATGATTCTGATAAAAAACCAACAAGAGAACCCGGAGATAAACGAACCGAGGATAAGAAGAACGGTGAAGAGGATCTTAAGAGACTTGGGATGTCCTGATTATGAAGTAAGCATCCTTCTGGTTGATAATGTCCGGATAGAGAAGATGAACAGAAAATATCTGGGTAAAAGCGGTCCTACTAATGTAATATCTTTTTCCATGACAGAAGGCGAGTTCGGCGGCATTAACCCCCATCTTTTGGGCGATGTGGTTGTCTCTGTGGAAACTGCAAAGCGACAGGCCTTGGAGAGCAAGGTTTCTCTCGGGGAAATGGTAGACTTTCTTCTTATTCATGGTCTATTGCACCTCGTTGGCTATGACCATGAAAGATCCAGCTCTGAGGCAGAGATTATGGAGGCAAAAGAAGAGGAACTACTTAAAAAACTTTCAAAAATATAGGGTTATTTGGGTTACTATGGAGTTTGAGATAGCCCTTGAGGAGTGGTAAGGCCTGCCTGTTGAGCAGCAGGTTAGGGCATGAGAGAAGAAGGGGGGAGCATGCAAATGAAAGAGGATTCAAGTTACGAGGCACTCATTGAAGGATTTGCAGACTTAATTGTTAAGTCCAAGAGGATTGTTGTCTTTACTGGGGCCGGCGTGAGTACTGAATCAGGTATTCCTGACTTCAGAAGCCGCGACGGTATTTGGACAAAACATGATCCTGAGGATTTTACCTATCAGAAATTTGTCAGGAGCAAGGAAGCAAGAAGGAAGATGTATCTGATGCTTGAAGATAGCGGTTTAATGAGCGGGGCCGAGCCCAATCCTGCCCATTATGCAATAGCGGAACTGGAGAAGATGGGGAAACTCGACTGCATCATTACACAAAATGTTGACGGATTGCATCAAGGTGCAGGCAGTTCCGAAGACAAGGTATTTCAGCTCCACGGTAATATGGTATGGTCGGTTTGTCTTGGTTGTAGAAAACGCTATCCCCTGGAAGAGATCGTCCACAAGGTAAAACAAGGGGTGGATGACCCCAGATGTGAAGAATGCGGAGGAATCTTGAAACCCGACGGTGTCTTCTTTGGGGAGTCTCTCCCTCAGAGGGAATTGATGGAAGCCACAAACCGATCAGCCGAATGCGAACTTTTTATTGTCATAGGTTCTTCCCTGGTTGTCTATCCCGCAGCCTACATGCCCACTTATGCGGTCAAGGTCGGGGCAAAACTCGTGATAATCAATAGAGACCCTACTCATATGGACAAGGCGGCCCATATTCGCATTCACGAGAGTGCGGGGCATACCATGTCAAGGGTGATGGAAAGGGTCAGAGAGAAGATGAATACATGAGACAAACCGTAGTGAAATCACGTGAATTCCTTACAAGGTAAAGGAGGCATTTGCTATGTCACAGTTGAGGCGTTTGGCAAAAATGAAGGATAGAAATCGCAGAAGGAATAGGATTGCAAGGTTATCCCGACGGATAAACAGACAGAGAAGAAAGAATAAATAAGCTTGTGTCTAATTTAGGGATGGGCGCTAGTTAGATGATACGCACGGTCATATTTGATTTGGGTAATGTTATTCTTGATTTTGACCACAGGTTGATCTGTGAGAGGATAGCCGAATATTCGCAATACTCAACCGATGAAACGTACCGTATCGGTTTTAACTCTTGCGAGTTTAAACTGTATGATGAAGGCAGGATCAAATCGGAAGATCTATTTCAATGGGTCATGGAAAGGTTCGGTGTTGATATTCCTTACGACAGCTTCAGGAGTATCTGGTTGGACATCTTTTCTGTGAATGACTCTATAGGAGCGGTATTGTCGAGTCTGAAAAGGAACGGCTATCATCTGATATTACTTTCCAACACCAATGAACTACACTTTGACTATATCAGAGAAAATTTCAAAGTGATAGAGGTTTTTGACGATCTTGTTCTCTCATATAAGGTTGGATATTCAAAGCCCCATGAGAAAATATTCAGGGAGGCTTTGGAAAGGACGGATTCATCCCCGGAAGACTGTGTGTACATAGACGATATAGAAGAATACTCCAAGGCCGCCAGTAACCTGGGTATCAATAGCATCACGTACAGGTCCACAGAGCTGTTGACAGGGGAATTGAAAGAACTCGGGGTAATGGTAGACTAGCACCCCATCTATTTCAAAGGAGATCAGAGTATCCACACCCTATGGTGTTGCATTCCTGAGAGAGCCTCTTAAGGGGGGCTTTTATTTCAGAATAAGAGGCGTTCATGAGATACGTGATTTTTGACTTGGACAATACCCTGTATCCCAAGGAAATAGGATTGTTTAGGTTGGTGGACCAAAGGATAAATGAGTACATGAGGACAAAACTGTATGCGGACCATTATACAGTGGAAAGCCTTAGATTGAAATACATGGATGAATATGGCACTACCCTTGGGGGATTGATGGTTCATCACAACATAGATCCGGATGACTACCTGATGTTTGTCCACGACGTAGATCTGGAAGGGCTCCTGACCATTAGCCCTGAATTGTCCGACTTGCTGGAGCGCATATCAATAGATAAGGTGATCTTCACGAATGGTTCTTCGAACCATGCCAGGCGGGTCTTGAAGTTCCTAGGCGTAGATGGTTACTTCTCCAGGATATTTGATATTAGGTTTATGGATTACCTGGCCAAACCCAACCCTAGGTCTTATGAGAAGTTGTTGGATGCTCTAGGGGTAAAGGGCGAGGAATGCTTAATGGTAGAAGATCTGGCTAGAAACCTGCTTCCTGCTAAGCAATTGGGAATGATAACCGTCCTAATCGGAAAGGAGAGGACGACAGACTCGGATTTCATAATCGAGGATATATTCGGCATGGATGGGGTACTTAGCGAGATAGGGTGAAGCATGGCAGACTACTGATCTTCCATCGCTCATCACATAAGCCCATGCTTTTTTTTTCAGGTGGATTGAAAAGATGAGTAGAGGGGTCATTACCCTTATAACGGATTTCGGAACCCAGGACGGTTATGTGGGGACTATGAAAGGGGTGATGCTTAAGATAAGCCCTGAAGTAAGGCTGGTGGACATTACCCACGAGATACCACCCAGGGATATTTTTCACGCGGGCTTTGTCTTGAGGAATTCATACAGGTATTTCCCGGACGGGTCGATCCATTTGGCTGTGGTTGATCCGGGGGTTGGAAGCAAGAGGAAAGCAATCCTGGTTAAGACCGACAACCATTTCTTTATTGGCCCTGATAATGGTGTCTTTACATTCGTGTATGAGTCTGAAGAGATAAGAAGGGTTGTTCAATTGACCGAGAAAAGATACTTTCTAAGCGATGTAAGTAATACCTTTCACGGTCGGGATATATTCGCACCGGTTGCGGCCCATCTTTCTCTGGGGGTTCCTTTGGAAGATCTAGGGGATCCGTGTAATGATGTTGTGAGGATCGATATCCCGAAGCCTGATATAAAGAGGGACGGGGTTAAGGGCATTTTGTTCTATGTAGACCGTTTTGGGAACCTTGTATCCAACATCCGGGAGGGGCTGCTTCCGGAGTCAAATCTGCGAAGAAGGTGCAAGGTACTTGTTGGAGAGGAGGTGATAGACGGAATTAAGGAATCATACTCAGAAGTGAACGAAGGAGAGACCTTGGCTCTCTTTGGAAGCTCCGGATACCTCGAGATATCCGTGAGGGATCGAAATGCCCGGGAGAGACTCGGGTTGGGCAAGGGGACTGATGTTGAAGTAGTCTATTAGAAATTTTCGAAGGTATAGGCCGAAGCCCCCCCTCCTTGCGCAGACAAAATTGAGAACCTATGACCTTGGCTATCAATTGCCACTTCGGCCGTCTATCACCATGTTGTTCAGCATTTCCCTGACCTAAATCTGAGCGCCAAATTGAGGAAGTTATTTCAGCCTCGTCCCTTACTCGACTGTCACCTCTATCTCATGAACCTCCCCAAGCTCAGATAGGGGCCGATCAAAATCCTTGCTATTGCCCACTACTACAACAACGGATCGATCCGGATGAAGGTATTCTCTTGCCACTCTCTTAATGTCTTGAAGTGTTACCCCGGATATGTTTCTCTGAAATCTTTCCAGAAAATCCTGGGGCAGATTGTCATACTCCAGACGCATCTGTTGGCCTACAATGCTGTTAGAAGAGGTAAAGGAGAAGATGAATTTGTTGACTATGGATTCTTTTGCCCAGTTCAATTCTTTTTCAGTGACCCCGTTTTCCTTTAGTTCTCTTATTATTTCATAGATCAGAGAAATGGCCTCATAGGTAGTAGCGGATTTGGTTTGACAAATAACTGCAAATACCCCGTACTCAATATCAGCCCTGTAGAAACTCCCCACACTGTATGCAAGTCCTCTGTTAGACCGTATCTCTGAAATCAGTCTGGAGTTGAACCCGCCCCCTCCTAAGATAAAGTCCAATATCTTGAAAGGATAATAGTCAGGATGAGCTTTCTTTACCGCCAGATGCCCGCTCACGATTGTGGACTGGGGAACATCCTTGAAGGCATAATTTATGATTGTTTCAGAAGCGTACGAAGGTGGTAGTACTTGAGGGATGGTGCGCTGGGTTTTCTTCCAGCCCACGAATGCGTTTTTAATCCCTTTTACTATTTCATCCCTTTGGAAATCTCCTGAGACAGCGAGCATCATATTCTCGGGGCCAAAAAACCTGTCATGAAATTCAACCAGGTCTGCCCTGGTAATGGCGTTAATCGATTCAATGGTGGATATCCTGCACCTAGGGTTGTCCTTGTATACGAGTCTCCTGAATTCCCTAAACGCCATGCTGTCCGGATTGTCATTCCTTCGTCTTATAGCCTCGAGTTCCTGCTTCTTGGCAAGGTCCAGCTTCTCCTGATCAAATATGGGGTTCATCAAGACATCTGCAAATATCTTGAGACCAAGATCGATGTCCTTTGTCATTACGGAGAGGGAAGCGTGACCAGACTCCCTCCCAATGCTGGTCTCCACTGAGCCTGCAATATACTCCAATTGGTGGTTTAACTCATCCGGTGTCATAGAATGGGTGCCCCCTATCCTCATAACTTTACCAGTCAATTTGGCGAGACCCACCTTGTCCGTAGGTTCATATATGGAGCCGGTCCTGATGATCACAGACAGATTGAGTATGGGAAGCTCATGGTCCTCCATGACATATAGGATTAAACCATTATCGAGCTCTACCCTCTCCCCTTTTGGGGGGGAAAATGTCAAGGGGGTGAACACCATATCTCTTGGATGTTGTGATGTCTTGCCCCCCCCGGCAAGACACCCTGTTATCATTATCGTTATCATCATCAGAGATAGAGAGATAAGTAATACTCTTTTCTTCATCCTTTGTTTCTGCACTGCTCCTCCTTGTTTTTGCAATTTTTCACATACTCTAACTTTGGTTTTTCCAGACATGATTTTTGCTTATTCTATAGGCTTTTGACTCCAGTAAAGGTAAGTTCAACGCATAAGAAATCCGGTAGTGTCCCTTTTCAATTGGGTGCAGATATCCTTATCTCCCAAACTATTCGACCTGTGCAGTTACACAAACCCGGTCTCTTGAAGTGGCTTTGATGATACAGTTAAGCGCCGGCTGCTTGTTATACGTAAGGAACTGGCCAACATCCAAATATACATAAGAGACGTATCAACCCATTACAAATACAACCCTATGCTAGATTGTAGTTCATAACAAGCAAACGAAATAAGTAGCCGGCAAGCGGTAAACCTAACCAACCGCACAGGTCGAAACTATTTGCTTAGGGACGTGGCCGAAATGACTTCCTCAAGTTGGCGCTCAGATTTAGGTCAGATTTGTTCGATCTGAAAATGCAAAACAAC
>DAOWME010000265.1 GCA_030643245.1 Deltaproteobacteria bacterium | reverse complement strand
CTCATCTTCAGGCCATCTTTGCCCGATCTTCAAACACAAAATCCTCGAAATAGGCAAAACTATTCCTGTGGTTTTGTATTTTCAGATCGAACAAATCTGACCTAAATCTGAGCGCCAACTTGAGGAAGTTATTTCGGCCACTTCCCTAAATCATCAGTACTTTCAATCGTTCCTGTTCCAGGGGAGACACCCGTGCCACCCCTGTTTTTCCCGTGGAGTGTTCTATGTAACTGACGTCCACCTCTATTTCGTTCTTGGCCTTGCCGTACCATGCTGTTATGGATGCGGGCAACTCGCTCAAATGGTCCTTCAGATTTCCCCTAACAAGGGTCAATGGTCCTGTAAAACCTAATACCTTGAAAATGAGATCACCTTCAACGGCTAAACTACCCAGCTTTTTGTTCTCTTTCTCGTTCCTTCCCACAATGGCCTTTGCCGTATTAGAGAGACGAAAATGCCTTCCAATCTTCAAGAGACGGACATCGTTCAGGGTAAAATTCGAGTCATGCTCCATTAAATCCCGCATCCTTCGGGCAAAACCAGGGTCGGTGAGCAGGCATCCCCCGGCCGGGCTTGGATAATAATCGATCCCTAATTCCCTGGCCAGGGCAATCTGTGGCTTTCGCGATCTTCCCTGGATGCTGAGGAGCTTATCCCTGTCTACCAATCCTTCTTCTTCCGCGACAGTCGGAGGAAGCAGCTTGGCGGAAAGGGGTCTAAGGAGCAAACCGTCCGAACCCGAATCCCTCTCGATGATCCTCATGGAGTCCCTTCTCTGGGACATGGGCCTCTCTCCCAGCACCTCGCCTGTTATCAAGAAAGAGGCTCCCCGCTGACGCATATACTCTCTTGCCTTCTTGAACGTAAATACACGGCAGTCTATACATGGGTTCATATTCTTGCCATAGCCGTATCTGGGCTGTCTTATCAGCTCCATGAGGTCTTTGGAATAGTTAAAGACCGTGAGTTCAACCCCCAATCTCTCGGCAGCTACCTTCGCTTCCATACGGCTGCCGCTCTTGGAGGTGAAAGTACCAAAAACGGACACAAAATTGACCGATTCGACCTCTATACCCTGGTCCAGAAGAAGTCGAACCGCTAGGATACTATCGAGTCCGCCGGAGAGTAAGGCGATGGCCTTGGTCAACAGTAACCTCCTATCCCTTAAAAAAGAACCTCAACTGCACGATAGGGGCATATGGGGATACACAATTCACAGGCTATGCACTTGTCCTTTTTGAAGGATACTGACATATCTTCTCTATTAACAACAAATGCCCCTGAAGGACATATGGATATACAAGCCGTGCATTGAGTACAACGATCCTTGTGCCATCTCACGTCCCGTGTCAGCGGCTGGGTATCCACTCCCATTTCCTTGAGGTAATTCATGCCGGATTCCATGTCTTTCTTCTTGCCGCTGATCTCTACCACTAACCTCCCCTCTTCTTTTGGTGTGACGTTTGCCCGCAATATGTTTACCATTAGATTGTGATCCTTAATCAGATGATATGTAATCGGTTGATCGACTAACCTGTTGGGAAAAGTCAAGACTATTCTCTTCTTAGGCATCGAAGGCCTCCAATTGTATTGAGTGTAACCTTTTGCGACCTGTGCGGTTGTTCAGGTTTACCGCTTGCCTGCGCTTAACGCAATGATGATTCACTTAACTTTCTTAACCGGCCTTGAGGGCATAGGTTTGAAGCTTATCCCGGATTCAACGGACGGTAAGGTGGCCACGGGTTCGGTTAAGAGAAACGCCCCTTTCTTTATCGATCCCTTGAGCGTTTCAGCTATCTCTTTGGCCTTCACATAACTCGATAACCCCGCCGTCTTGACCGTTTCCCCCTTGATAGATATCTTCCCACTTTTTAGTTGGGCATAATTGACCTCACCGAGGGTCCCTGGTTCTCTCTCGGGATAGGCAACACTATAATCCACCACCGGTGTAAATATATCCTCATCAGCGACAGCGGTATGTTTGAGTATCTCTTCATCAAGGATTGGTATTGGTATACCTATTCCCACAGTTAATGTTGCCCCGTAACCTGTAAGAGAGGTACCACGCAGCCATTTAGGACTCATCTGTTTCAGGTCGCCTATAACGGCAATGGTGCCGGCAGGTACCCTTGGCACCCCATTTTTTGTTCTTGATACACAAGGGTTGTGTTGTGTGCCGTTCCACGCAACATAGCCGACGCCTCCCCCCAGGAATATCCTCGTCCCAATGCCGATGGTTCTGTAATAAGGATCGTTCAGGAGAGGGCTTAATTGACCCGCGCTACAGTAATTGGCGTTTCCCATTCCTGGCTGCAATATCCCCATATAGGTGTATATAATACTATCTGAAAGGTTAACAGCTACATTATAGTTCTGGTATGAGTTTCTCGGGTTAAAGAGGACGGCTTCATTTATGTGCTTAATATTAATCATTGTTTCGACACTCTTTCTAGGATAACAGTCCGTACCATAAGCTGTAACTGTGAGTTTTACATCCTTGCCTCCAACCAAATCCTCGATTACATGCCCGCCTCCATATTGGAATCCTCCCGGGAATACCGTATTTTTTGGATCATAATCCGGTATGGCCGTAGCACCCAAATACACATCCACTGCAGCGAAACCAGTATAAAGGAGCACGTCATTCAAGAAGGCTTTGCCGCCACCTATCTTTATCCTTGGCTTGGAATGCCCGAGATTAAGATATGCACCGGATCCGCACATAGGACCAAAGGTTCCTGTCGTAACCACGTCTACTTCCTGGGCGGCCTTTTCCGTCCCTTTTTCTTTTACCCTGTCAATTATTTCCTCTGCCGTAAAAACGACAGCCTCACCTTTCTTTATCTTTTCATTAATTTCAGCAATCGTCTTTGCCATAGAATACCTCCCGAATATCAGGATAGAGATCCCTGTTCCTGCCTCGCAGTGGAAACTCTTCTCTATGAAACAATGTCACCCAAACCCCTTATGAGCGGAAATTAAATAAGTGGGGTAAATTCAGATCGAACAAATCTGACCTAAATCTGAGCGCCAACTTGAGGAAGTTATTTCGGCCTCGCCCCTTATCAGATCTTTGTTTGTGAATAATTAGGCATCCTTCATACATTGGTTTACACTTTTTAAATTATGGCTGCTTCAACGGTAGTCAAATTTTAACCCGTGCAGAACTCGCATCTAAGTGAGCATAAAGAAAGAACAGTCTAAAGCTACTAAATTTAATCTATTTTTATTGGAACCACAAACATTCAAAAAACGAGGCTTCCCCCCTGTCCTTTCTTAACGGTT
>DAOWME010000223.1 GCA_030643245.1 Deltaproteobacteria bacterium | reverse complement strand
CTTTCCCCCTGTTCTTTCTTAACGCTCACTAAAATGCTCAAACAGCTGCACAGATTAAAATTTAACCACCGTTGAATCTGTGCCGAGACCGTTTTTTTATTCGAAAGTGTAAACTACTTTATAGCTTTTATGAAGGATGTCCATATAATTAAGGTTTTACTTTTTTTCAAAGAGATCTATATACCCACCATACCCTTCTTTCTCCAAATCATCTTTTGGAATAAAACGAAGAGAAGCGGAGTTAACACAATAACGGAGTCCCATTGGTTTAGGACCATCAGGAAATATATGCCCCAGGTGAGAATCAGCATATCTACTTCTAACTTCTATTCTTTTCATAAAAAGACTTCTGTCTTCTAATTCTACAATGTTATCCGGCTCAAGGGGCTTGGTAAAGCTTGGCCATCCTGTTCCTGAATTGAATTTATAAAGAGAGCTAAAGAGGGGTTCCCCAGAAACAATATCAACATAGATTCCCTCTTTTTTATTGTCCCAATATTCATTGTCGAATGGCTTTTCTGTCCCGTTCTCCTGTATAACTTTATACTGTAATGGTGTTAATCTATTCCTGAGTTCTTCTTCACTTAATCTTTTAAATCTTTCACTGGAACCTTTATGATATTTAGGTTTCACTTTACGTCCCCATACTCCTTGCAAGTATTTATCCCGACCAGATCCAGATCTATAGTACTTGTATCTAACGGGATTCCTTTTTGAATAATCCTGGTGATAATCTTCGGCCTTATAAAAGTTAGAAGCTTTTAAAATCTCTGTGACAATGGGTTTCTCATATCTTCCGGATCGATCTAATTCTTCCTTTGATTTTTCTGCCAGCCTTTTTTGGCCCTTATTGTGATAAAAAATAGCCGTTCTGTACTGCCTCCCCCTATCAACAAATTGTCCGTTTGGGTCAGTTGGATCTGTCTGTCTCCAAAATATATCAAGGAGTTCCGAATAGGTTACTTTAGATGGATCGTACACTATTTGCACGGCTTCCAAGTGACTAGTTCCTCCAGCCGAAACCTCTTTATAGGTCGGATTCTCTTTTTGTCCACCTGTATAACCTGATATAACTTCCAGGACACCTTCTAATTTTTCAAAGGGGTGCTCCATGCACCAGAAACAACCCCCGGCAAAGGTGGCCTTTTCGGTTTTTGTTTGAGCAAACAAACCGGATTCTATAGTCAGAAAGATAGGCACTAAAAATAAAAGTATAATGTTTTTTTCCAAGATATCCATCTCCATAATAGAACCAATTAGTGTACATCAGGAAATAGCCCTTTTTCACAATCTCAGCGTCAATCAGCGGGGTTAGTTGTGCGGTGTACTACATGTATGCCTCCGCCCAACCCCTTGGTTTTCTTGATCTTGTAAGGGTTAATCATGAATGATTTCTCCTGGCAGCAATGAAGCCGCCTCCTTATCCAAAAGCCAGGTCAATTTCCCGTCTAAGGCATGGATCTTTTGGGCCGGCAACCGGGCTTGATTGCCTTCGAATACTGTTCTCAAGGTTCCGGCCTTCTCTTTCCCGGAGACCAAAAAGACGATTTGCCTGGCCCTGTTCAGTACTGGCAAGGTCATTGTCAGGCGGTTAACATATGGATCACCACCTTTGACGGCTACCACTAATCTTTCCCTCTCTTCCAGGACCCTTTGCCCGGGAAAAAGAGAGGCAGTGTGCCCATCCGTCCCCAGGCCGAGAAATATCAGATCAAAGTTTGGGAACTCTTTGTTCTCTAATTGAAAAAATGAACTCATTTTTTCTTGGTAGTTGGAGGCACCTTCTTCAGGAGGAATTTCGACGGGCATAGGGTGGATTTGTCCCGCTGGAATCGGTATCTTCTCAAGAAAGTCCTTCCGGGCCGCACCATAATTGCTGGCCGGGTCTTCAAAGGAAACGCAGCGCTCATCAACCCAGAATATATGCGTCTTATCCCATGGGACATCAGAGCGTAAAGGTTCTTCTGCCAGGAGCCTGTGCATTGGCCTTGGCGTAGAGCCGCCTGAAACCGCGACGGCGAAAAAACCTTTGTCAGATGCACGTTCCCTTGCTGTTGCGGCAAATAGATCGGCTGCGGCTACGGCCGCCTGCGACGGTGTATCTCTTATTATAATTTCACCCTGATTCACATTCACGAAGGCGGATCCTCTCCTTTGATCTTTTTAATGATTGTGGGGATGAAGAACGAAAAGGCAAAGAGCGCCACGGAAAAGAAGACCTTCAAAGACAGCAACTCTCCCCAGTTACTTGAGGCCCACACCTCTTTTAATGTACCAATGAAAAAGGTAAATACAAATGTCCCCACAATAATGCCAAGGCCTGTTCCCGTGAAATAATCCCAAAACCGCACCTTGGTGAGACCCATGCCGAAGTTCATGGGAGTAAATGGGAAATAGACGAGCCTCAGGTACAGGACCGTGGCAAACCCATTACGTTCGATAGCGTCGTCATATTTCTTAAGTTTGTCACCGATCAGCGAAGCAGCAAATTCCCTTCCTAAAGTCCGGCCGATAAAAAAGGCAGCACTGGCACCCAACATGGCTCCTACCCATACATAAAGAAAACCCCAGTAGGCCCCGAAGATGGCCGCTCCAAGGCCGGTGAGCAAGGTTCCAGGGACAAACAGGCACACTCCGAACACATATGTCAGCATATATACCACAGGAGCCCAGATACCCGCCCTGTCCAGGAAATGACCAAGTTCCTCGGCAGTAAGATAGCCTTTGACAGGAGTAAAACGCATGACATAGATGGCCATAATGAGAAAGGCTGCAAGAATTAAGATCTTTATGATGGCGTTTTTAGCTCCCTTTTTTGTGTGAATCGTTTTTTCCATCTATTTAATCCTTATAAAATCATGACCTGAACTCAGGCCTGGATGGCCCCACCTCACGTAAATCCCGTGCCGGCAGTGCATGTATAGCAGTGATCCCCCACAGCGATGGAACTCCCAGGTTCAGGGACTCCCCGCATCTCCGAGACATGGATCTTCCGCTCGCCCAAATAGAGGCCTTTTGCAATATTAAAATCACAATCATAGAGATATCCATCCCAGGATACAGAGACAAGCGTCCGGCACATGACACCTTCAACGGCGCAGGGATTAAAACCAGAGGTAAGTTTCTTCAAATACTTTTCAAGGTTACCTGACTGCAAAAGCCACTGACGAAATCTTCCAAGGGGGACATTGGCGAAATTGAAAAGGTTGTTAAAGACAATCCCCCACTTTTGCTCCAGAACCTGGCGGAACCTTTTTTCTGCCTGTTCTTGCATAGGCGGTAAAAATGCCCCTGTAGGGTTTGACACAAGGTTCAGTTCCAGACCGGACCCATCCAGACCATACCCCATTGCATTTAGTTTCTTAAAGGCGTCGATACTTTTTGCAAAAACCCCCTTACCCCTCTGAGAGTCTGCCTGGGATTCATTTAAAGAAGGGAACGATGCCACGATATCCACACCTCGAGTCTTTAAGAGACCCATCAAATGATCTCCCTCGCCGTAGTTAAGGGCAGTGAGGTTTGAGCGGAGCATGATCTTTGGAGCATGGAGATAGAGCCCTTCGATCAGATCGACGAGGTTTGGGTTCAGCTCAGGCGCTCCGCCGGTGATATCTATGGCATCAAAGCTAACCCTGCCTGCATAGGATAATACCTCGTTCACTGTTTCCGCGTCCATATTCTCAGTGCGGTCGGGGCCGGCGTTCAAATGACAGTGACGACAAACCTGATTGCAGACAAGACCCACGTTCACCTGTAATGTGGTCGTTTGCCCCCTGTTCAGGCTCAGACCATGTTTCAAGAGAGTCTGATGGAATGGCTCCACAGCAATGGGCACTTCATCAGCGATCTTGTCCGATCCTATTTGTGATTTCCCTGCATACATTATTTGCTCCCTGCGCATCTTTTTTAAAGGGACAACTTCTCCGCAACATTCCGCATCTGAATTCCGTGCACAAGAGAAGCCCCTCCTCTGATTGCCGTTACAACGTGAACGGCCTCTGTCATTTCAGTTAAATTGGAGCCCTTTTCAAGACATGCCTGTGTATAGGCGTCAATACAATAGGGACACTGGATTGCATGGGCGACTGATAGAGCAATCAGGGCCTTCTCCCTCTCTGTGAGCTCACCCTCTTCAAAGACAGCACCGTAGTAATCAAAAAACTTGGCAGCTAGATCAGGGGCTTCTTTTCCAATCTCTTCAAATTTTGGAAGATCTTCCGGTTTGTAGTAAGTTTCCACTTTTGATCCCTCCCTCTGGCCTTGTTAAATTTAATATCTGAAAGCCTATATAATGATCTCTGTATCTTCGGTTCCAAATCGGTTCGAAGATTGAATGCGAGAAGCGGAATATCTTCAATGGTTCAAGTTCCAATCATAGAAGAGGTATTCAATATGTATGGTGTCCATATTTTCCCTGAGGAATTCAGATTTTTCATTCTCCTCTGCTGAAAAGATAAAGTCGCCGATACGATACGCGATATGACTGAAGAAGTTGGAAATCTCCCGAACAGTAGAAGTGATGCCCAACTCTACGATACCATGAACAATAAGGGGCGAGGCCGAAATAACTTCTTGTTAATGAAACATTCATATTGCATAGCGACACAAAGGACAATGGAAAACATCTACATTTCACAAGCTCTCCCCTTCAGGTGAAAGAAGAACCTGAGACTCTTCTTAATCTTGTCTGAAAATATCTTGGGTGAGAAATATGTTCCTGCAACGCGCTTATTTATCTCCCCCAGTGTGGGATAGGGATGTACTGCTGAAGCCAGGGTCGAGAGTTTTACCTTCCCGTTTAACACGGCCACCCATTCATTGAGCAATTCCCCTGCATGGGGGCCAAGGATCTGAACCCCGAT
>DAOWME010000149.1 GCA_030643245.1 Deltaproteobacteria bacterium | reverse complement strand
TTTAGGTTAGATTTGTTCGATCTGAAAACGCAAAACCGCAGGAATAGTCGATCTATTTTGAGGATTTTGTGTTTGAAGATCGGGCAAAGATGGCCTGAAGATGAGATGCACAAATGGGGAAGTTATTTCGTCCCCGTCCCTTAAAGGTCTCCGGATTTCAACCCCGGTTACACTCCATCCTTCATGAGGAACCACGTGGCCTTTGCCATACCGGACAACTCACCGGATTCTGAAAAGAGCGCAGAACCTGAGAAGTACTTCCGGCCGTCCGTGGAGACCTTCCAGCCGATGACAATACACTTTTCGCCGGGTGTGATACGATTCTTAACATCGGCAACAAGGCGGCCGAGCACTACAACCGGTGTACGGCTATCGATAAATGAGTAAGCCCCTGGACAATCAAGAACGGCCCAGAGGAACTCCTTCCTTATCTTTCCTGAATTATCGGCCAATGAAGCCCTTGGAACCCAGGGAGCCGCGACAATCCTCTTACCCGTGACAGGGCCGGCAAAGACCCTCAACCCGTCGCCTTCCGCCCGGTTGCATCCGCACACAAAGCAGTCCGGACTGAGCGGATGATCTATGAGCGCTGCAGAAAGCTTCGAGGCCTCCACTGCTTCCCGGTAAGTAGGCGGATCCGGAACTTCAAGATCAATGGAAGACGACCGACCTTCCGCTACAACCAGATCGCCATCCTTGACAAGAACCTTGTTATCATCTCTCTCCACATCCAACGGCAGATCCAAGGGAGGAGGCTTCCAGAGCGTGACTTCCACGATACCTTGCATATCCTTAGCCACCATGCCACAGACATAGCCCCCGTTTCCTATATTGGAAAATCCGCAATATTTTTTACCGATTGTGATCTTGCGATGCATTTCACCCCTCATGTCCTTTTAACCTCGTCCCTTAGTTTGTGCCCATCCATAAATGGCTATTTTCCGCAATCTCTGCGTCAGACTCAGATTTTAATCCTCAAAATACCCAATGTATCCCTGCGGTTAAAATCTTCGTCTTCCTTGACCCTGATAAAATATCTCATTTCTGGATGGACACTAGATAAATCCCCCCCCTCCCCTCCCCTTTTCCAAAGGGAGGGGAGTGAATAGTCATCATACAGCCTTATGCCAGACTGTGGTTCATAACAATCAAACGAAATGAGCGCCCGGCAAATGGTAAACCTGCCCAACTGCACAGGTGGAGTATTTTCTAAAGGTTATATCAAGAAACCCGATACATACATTATATAGCCCGGGATGAGAAAGCCAACCAGGTTATCATCCCCTTCGAGCGCTGGCCGCTGACTGAGCAGGGAAAAATCACATTTTTGGATCTTTTATTTCGCATTAAACCATCTGGGTATAACTTTAGGTAGTGTCCCTTTTCAGTTGAGATAATAGTGGACAGCATCTCAATCCATAACTAGTGCTCATCCATAAATAGACTTCTTGAGAAAATGGGCACGAGTTGGTTTCCAATCCAGAAATGAGCAATTTTTTCTCTGAGCAAGGCCGCACGACGGTTTGCGCCGAGGCATACATGATCGTACGTCGCAGGCGGAAACCTGAGGAGAACGCAGCTCAGGGGAAAAAGGGCCATTTCTGGATGGAAACTAACTAAGTCCAATCTCCTTAATCTTTGCGACGATCTCTCCAACGCTGTCCCAGTCTCGGCTCTTTGCCATCCCATCTACCCCCTTTCTCTGCCTCAGGAGGTGTAGGGTAATTATTTGGAAATTCTGTCCGATTTAGTATACACTATGCACTTAGGGACGGGGACGAAATAACTTCCCCAAGTTGGCGCTCAGATTTAGGTTAGATTTGTTCGATCTGAAAACGCAAAACCGCAGGAATAGTCTTACCTATTTCGAGGATTTTGTGTTTGAAGATCGGGCAAAGATGGCCTGAAGATGAGATGTACAAATGGGGAAGTTATTTCGGCCTCGCCCCTAACTCATTTGATTAAGGCGAATCCCTTTCCCCGCGCAATCCCTTCTCCCCTCTCCACCGATAGCCCCATACCAGACCCGCTCATTTCCAGCCGCCGAGCCAGGTCTTTAAAGGATACGCCCAATTCACGAACCGCCCAAGGGCGGGAAAAAGGGACGGGCAAATTATACTCCTTAATGGTTTTCAGAAATTAAAAACTATAAAAAAGGCGGTAACGGTTTGAATACGACCAACAGAAATCGTCGTTCTGTCCGGTTACGCGGATATGATTATTCTCATGCCGGGGCATATTTTGTGATCATTTGCACACGGAACAGGGCATGTTTGTTTGGCGAAATCGTGGATGGGGAAATGGTATTGGATGATTCAGGGCCAATGGTCGAAACCGTATGGAACAAATTGCCGGATCGTTTCCCCAATATTGATCTGGATGCGTTCATCATCATGCCGAACCACATCCACGGCATCATTATTTTGGTAGGGGCGCCCCTTGTGGGTGCCCATTCGGACTTTGGGCGCAGGTGATGCGTGCCATTAGCCTTTGACATACATTGTATTGTGTGGTATTGTGTGTAAAAAAGGAGGAGGTTAAATATGCCTACAAATTTAGCTATAGATCAAGAATTATTGCGAAAAGCATTAGAGGTGAGTGGTCAAAAAACTAAAAAAGATACTGTTAATTTGGCTTTAAAAGAACTTATTAATAGATATCAACAAGTGGAAATAATAAATCTTTTCGGGAAAATGGACCCTGATCCTGACTATGATTATAAGAAAGGAAGAAATCGGTGAAAGTTCTTGTTGATACCACCATCTGGTCTTACGCTTTACGTACCAGCAATAAAGAATATCAATGTGAAATTGATCAACTTATATCTCTAATCAGAGATCAAAGGACTCTCATTATAGGCCCAATTCGACAAGAAATTTTATCTGGTTATAGTGATTTCCGCAAATTCGAAAGACTGAAAGAAAAACTTTCCTATTTTGAAAATACACCCGTTCAAGATTGTGATTATGAATTGGCCGCCGAATTGTGCAATCAATGCAGGAAAAAAGGTATTCAAGGCTCCCATATTGATTTCCTCATATGTGCTGTTGCAAAGAGATTAGATGTATCGATTTTTACTACGGATAAAGATTTCTTCCATTATCGGGACATCATTTCAATAAACCTTTTTGAATAATGAACCAATACCGTTCGGCATATTTTTTGCGCCAACTGTACTGCACGTGACAATCCTTTTGGCTATATTGACGGTAAAGGACTTTAGGGAAAATTTCCTTACAGTAATCAACCAGTGAACACTTATTTTCCAATACTTTTTGGCTCTATATGGATTCCAGGTTGGTATACCAATATCTTCATATAACCTTTGCAATCAGTTGAAATGCCTATATGTAACCTATTGGATTATTTTTACTTTGTGCCCTCTTCCTCTTGTGGAAAACCCTCAGAATAAGTTAAAAACAGTCACCAACCTGGAACCCATATAGAGCCTATGTCTTAACCACGCATCACGGTAGCAGAGCTGATTAATCGCCACTCTCTTTCCAACCAACGCCTTTTTTTAAGGAATAAAGTTCTAAATCCGGATAATGTTAGATTAAAGAAGCTCCTCTTTCCAGGGCCTGCCTGTTGAGGGGTATTAAAGACTCCTTTCCTTCCTCCTCCAGTTTCCTGTCCAGCTCAACTTTTATGTCCTCCAAAGGGAGTATTTCCGTTGCCTTTGATAAAGCCCCCAGGAGAATGAGATTAGATGCCTGATGAGACCCGAGTTTTACGGCAAGATCGCTTGCAGGTATCTTGAATATCCTCAAGTCATCCCTTTTGGTTTCTCTCTTTATCACGGAGCTGTCCAGGAAGAGCATTCCTCCCTCTGCCACTTTTTCTTCAAGCTGGTCCAGGGAAAAGAGACTCATTGCCACTACTATTTCCGGCCTTGAAATTATTGGAGAGTTGATACCCTTGTGAGAAAGGACTACAGTGCAATCCACTTCACCACCCCGCATCGCCGCAGAATAGGAAGGGAACCATGTTACATGTTTGAAACTATTCATGCCCGCCTGGGCCAACAATAATCCGGCAGTCAACACTCCCTGCCCCCCCAACCCACCTAATTTTACAACCTTTTTTGTGGTCTGAGTTGTTTCCATATATATACCTCCTTGATGCTAATTTAGTAATTAAGAATGTAGAGTTAAGACGATGTTACGAACGTTAAGATGGTTTAGTTCGTTTGGTTCGTTAAGAGCATAAAGTAACGAATTAAACCATCTTAACGATTAAAACCATCAAAACACTAAAACGGGATTTCCTATGTAATTAAATCATATTAGATGCTTCATTTTTAACTCTTAATTGTTTTTACTATGTAATATTATCAACATTTTTGAATTCACCAAGAGGGTACTCCGGTATCATCTCATCCGCTATCCGCTTCATTGCATCTTTAGGAGATAATTTCCACGACCCCGGACATGCGGAGAGAAATTCTACAATGCTGTAACCAACGCCATCCACCTGTTTTTGAAATGCAGTCTTTAAGGACTTTCGTGCCTTGTTATAGTTAGCCGGCGTATTGACAGCGCAGCGGGCGGAATAGGAAATTCCCTTTAGATTTGAGAAAAACTCTGCAATATGTATTGGAAATCCTGCAGATTCGGGATCCCGGCCATTAGGCGTCGTCGTTGTCTTTTGACCCAGTAAAGTCGTTGGTGCCAATTGACCGCCTGTTGTCCCATAGATTGCATTATTCAAGAAGATAGTGGTGATCTTTTCAAAGCGATTTATGGCATTTATAATGCAGCCCATGCCTATGGCTGCCAGGTCTCCGTCACCCTGCATAGTAAATACGATTGGTTTTCCAAAGTGCGCATGTTTTATTCCCGTAGCAACGGCAGGAGATCTTCCATGGGCGCTGTCTATAAAATCAAGGTCGAAATATTGGGTGGTAACAAATGTGCAGCCCACGGAAGAGACACCGATGGTATTCCCTTCGATTCCCAACTCCTCTATGACTTCTGCAACCAGTGATGTTATGATACCATAGTGACAGCCAGGGCAATACATTAGAGGCAAGTCTTTCCTCAGTCTGGGCCTGCCGTATACTTTTTCCATTTCTCTCTTTTTTTCTTTCATATCAGCCTCTTCACCTCCTCAAAAATCCTGTCTGGGAATATCATCCCTCCCGGTCCCGGTTCATGACGTGCAATTCCCCCAAGGAAATGGACCTGTGCCTTTCCTTCCACAGCGCTTCTCACATCCTCAACCATCTGTTCCAGACCATCCTCTATAACCAGAAACCTGCCGGCTTGAGAGGTCAGGCCTTTTATGGTTTCTTGGGGAAAAGGCCAGAGGGTTATGGGACGAATCAGCCCTACCTTGAGGCCCTCTGCCCGTGCCATATCAACAGCTTCTTTTGATGTGCGGGAGGAAGAGCCGTACGCAACAAGGATGAAGTCCGCGTCATCAATCATGTATCTCTCATGCCTGACCTCATTGGCTTCGATCTCATGATATTTATCCCCCAAAGCCTTTAACCCATCCCTGGTTGGTCTTTTAAGAAGGTTGGAACAAGAGATAAAATTCCTGTTCCCTCCTCTCTGGGCCTTGCCTGTTAATGCCCAGTCCTTTTCCGGCAACGGGTCGAACTCGAGGGTCTTTAATTCTATGGATTCCGCCATCTCCGCTATTATGCCGTCTGAGAGAACAAATACCAGATTTCTGTATTTATCTGCCAGGAAAAAGGCCAACTGGATAAAGTCAAAACACTCCTGCACAGAGTCAGGAGCAAGGACGATATTTCTATAGCCGCCATGTCCGCCCCCCTTGGTAACCTGGAAGTAGTCCATCTGGGCTGTCTGGGTCGTTCCCATACCTGGGCCCCCTCGCTGAACATCTACGACAACGCATGGCAGCTCAGCCATTGCAATATGAGAAATACCCTCCTGCATGAGGCTGAATCCCACACTGGCAGTGGAGGTCATGGCCCTTACCCCTGCCCCGGCAGCGCCGTATACCATGTTTATTGAAGCGGTTTCGCTCTCCGATTGAACAAATACGCCTCCCACTTTTGGAAGCTCCCTGGCAAAAAACTCAGTGCATTGGTTCTGAGGTGTAATGGGGTAGCCGAAAAAATGCCTGCAACCTGCATAGATCGCTCCATATCCGATCGCTTCATTACCTGTGGTTAAAATTCGTTCTGTCATAACTAACGAACTCCCTTCTTGGTTTTGTGTCGACCTATTAAGTATGTATTTGAGAAAATTTAACCATTTCCTCTGCCAGTGTTGGTAAAAAAAATCAAACTGTGCAGTTGGTCAGGTTTACCGCTTGCCGACTACTTATTTCGTTTGCTTGTTATGAACTACAATCTGGCATAAGGTTGTATGTGTAATGGGTTGATACGTCTCTTATGTATATTTGGATGTTTGCCAGATCCTTACGTATAACAAGCAAACGAAACAAGCAGCCGGCGCTTAACGCAATCCTGTTAACTGAATCATCGGAGACACTTCAAGACACTGGGTTTGTGTAACTGCACAGGTCGAAATTTTATAGAGTTAGGGAAATTTACATCAGATTTGGGTTTAGTTTGTTCGATCCGCAAGCTCAAAGCCGCAGGAAGAGGAGTTCCCATTTAAAGGGTTTTGAAATTGAGGGTCTGCAAAGGCAGCCTGAAGATGAGATAAAATATGTTCAGAGTATCTGTGTTCATAGAGCAACTAAACATTAAAGAGAAAAAGGAGGGAAATCATGAGGGTGAGGAAACTAATTATGTTATTTGGAGTCATACTACTTTCGCTGGGTATTGCCGGGAATGTAGCGGCAGAAAATAAATCCGGTTCATTTACCCTGTCGCCTTTTGCCGGTGGGTATGTCTTTGAAGGCGATCAAAGTATCGATGACGAGGTTACCTATGGCATAGGATTGGGGTACAATCTGAACGAAAAGTGGGGTCTCGAAACAGTCTTCAACCAAGTTGACACTGAATACGAGGGGAGCGGTAGCGATGTGGACGTAAGCCTCTATCGTCTCGATGCCCTGTATCATTTTCTGCCGTCGGGAAAACTGGTGCCATACCTTGCCGCTGGTATCGGTGGTATCTATATGGACCCTGATGCGGGCGAGAACGATACAGATTTCTTGGCCAATTATGGTGGAGGAGTTAAGCTCTTCCTGGTGGATGCTGTGGCCCTGCGAGCCGACGTGAGACACATCATCACCTTTGGCCCGACAGTTAACAACGTTTTATATTCCCTGGGTCTCACCTTCGCATTCGGAGGGGAGCCGGCATATGAAGACAGCGACGGTGATGGTGTTTCCGACTATCTGGACAAGTGTCCCGGCACACCTAAAGGAATATCGGTAGACGCATCCGGTTGCCCGCTTGACAGTGACGGTGATGGTGTTCCCGACTATCTGGACAAGTGTCCTGACACGCCCCAGGGCGCAACGGTAGACGCATCTGGTTGCCCACTCGACAGCGACGGTGATGGTGTTCCCGACTATCTGGACAAGTGTCCCGACACGCCCCAGGGAG
>DAOWME010000011.1 GCA_030643245.1 Deltaproteobacteria bacterium | reverse complement strand
TACAAACATTCTAAAAAAGGGGCTTTCCCCCTGTTCTTTCTTAACGCTCACTAAAACGCTCAAACAGCTTCACGGGTTAAAATTTAACCACCGTTGAATCTGTGCCGAGACCGTTTTTTTATTAGAAAGTGTAAACTACTTTATAGTTTTTATGAAGGATGCCGTGTTTTGGAGCGAATCCCTTAATTTTAGGCACTTTAGGCACTTCAAACTTTAGGCACTCATTATTTCATTACCTCTCTTGATTTTTGTCACCAACCTATCCCTCCTATATTCTAGAGGTTCCCTCCACTTCCGAATATGCCCGAAAAACACCAACGCCTCCTCAACAAGGACAATGGCGTTATGGTAGTCCCCCACTTTATGTTCCCAGTACTTGGCCAGTTCTTCATGTACAAACGGGTCAACCGGAGGATATGCCAGCATATCCTCCCAAAATCCAACAGCTCGTCCGTAGTCACCCGCCTTCTTTGCAGCGCAGCTCCACTCTCGCTTAAGCAAATACACGATCCGTTCGTCATCGGTCAGGTCCAGACCATGCTCCCAAAGACGACAGGCAGCCGCGTAATCCGATTTCTCCATGATCCTGCCGAGTGTCAGGAACTCCCATGGGGTGAATTCAGGAACGGCTTTCCGCCGATGTATACCTTGAAGAAGAAGTGTGACGAGGGTCACCATGCTCAAGATATCAAGACGGTTGTGATGAAACACTCCGGCCAAAGGCTTCGCGTTGCCGTCACGGACAAACCCATGATATATGGCTGGGATCTCACACCCAGGTATGTCACCCTGTCGCTCAAATCCCAGGACCTCTCTCTCTATGTTGGATAGGGAACACGACCCGATCCGTGGTTTGAAAACACGGCGGCTTGTGGCAAGGAGGTCCCAGTGGGGGATGCAGGCAAAAGGAAAGGACTCACGGCACAGGATGAAGCGGGTAGCTAAGAGGTTCATATCAAAGGCCTTTCCATTGAAAGTTACGAGCCAGCTCTTATCTCCGACCAATCTGCTAACAAGGCTGAGAAGGGCCGGCTCCTCGTGAAAGTCTCGCATAAAATATTGATAAACGCTGAAGCCTTTGGCTGTAAAAAATCCTGCGCCCACGAGAAAGGCATATGTGCCGGTTCCACCGCTTAACCCCGTTGTTTCGGTATCCAAGAAAATGGCATCACTCAGTGATAGCGGTCTTGCCGGGGGAGTACCCAATAGGAGTGGGAGCCATTTTGTAGGGGCATTCAGAAGGGCATCGAGCTTTCTTATGCCGTGCCGGAAGTCTTGAGGATAGTGATACTCTGTCACAAATGCCGGACCTGATTGAGTTTCTACCTCACTGCCGTGAAGTATCTCCTCAAGATTTGAAAGCTCCTCCTGTGGTCGTAGTCTCGTTACATGAGGCTTATTGGCGAGTATCCTATCTAGCTGAGCCCGCAAGGTCCTAATTTTAAGAGCCTTATCGTTACTGTTGCGGTTGGTGGCAGATGAATCAAATATGGCATCGAGACGGTCACGTAAATTCATTACCCGGCCTTCAAGATCAAGTGGAAGAGGGCGAGCGCCACATCCTTGGACAGGATACCCATTTCCGATGCCGGTCCAACACACGAAGGGCATCCTTTCTTACAGGTACACCGGTCAAGCGCGGTCATCGCCTCGCTCAGAAGTCTTCCATGGAGGTCGAATAACTTAGGAGAGAAGCCCACACCTCCAGGATAATTATCATAAATAAAAAGACTGGGGTCAAAGGCATCGATGGTATCCGGACTGATTTCCCGGTCTTCACCCACTGATAAAACCTTCCGCTTTCCCTGCTCATGTTTAACAAACCAGCGGAAGGACTTGTCCCCAACGGAGTAGTTGATATCCCTGAGATCGCACATGAGATGTATGGCAGCCACGTGGTGAAGGAGATAGCCTATACCGAGAAGTCCATCCACGAGTTCAGCGCGGCTGTAAGGGAAATCCTCTAGGACGTGGAGGGGAATGGTAAACCAGTAAGCCGTGGTGTGTATATGGTCTTCCGGTATATTGACTTCTCCGTATCCCACATTTTCTGAGGTATAGTACCGTATCTTTTTAAAACCCACGACCCTCGAAACCACTTGGACCTCACCATGTTCCACCAGTAGACGGTCCTTCCTGGCACTTTCAAACTCGTCCAGGACCTTAACGTTCGTGTGACTCAAGGCATCTGTGTAATAGTCTACGGATACGGGATGCACATACGCCTTACAACGTTCCCAGTCCAGTTCATCCACATGGTACTGCCGGCTCTCCACCATGTAAATAGCATCTTTGTGGATCATAAAGGGTGCGGATGTATAGTCCGCCTCAGCGATGACCTGAGGCTCCTGCCCTGATGTGTCCACAATCACAAAGTTCTGATTTGTGACGGAGCGAAGGCTGATCTCATTTGCCGGATAACTCTCCGCCGACCAGTGGAAACGGGTGCCCGCCCGGTGCAGGGTACCCTTTTCCTCCAAATAAGAAAGGATTCCACCCAGGTCTTCTGTGCCAAAAAACTCTTCCGTCTCAAACGGTAATTCAAAGGCGGCACACTTGATATGACTCACCAGGATGAGTAGATTGTCAGGGTTGACCCGTCCATGTTCCGGGGGGCGCCCGAAAAGATAGTCGGGGTTGTTGACCATAAACTGGTCGAGGGGGTTGGAACGGGATACCAATATGGATAATGAGGACCCTTTTCTCCGGCCGGCCCTCCCGGATTGCTGCCACGTGGAAGCAATAGTCCCGGGATAGCCGGCAAGAATAGAAACCTCCAGAGCGCCAACGTCTATCCCTAGTTCCAGGGCGTTGGTAGAGACGACCCCCATGACGGAACGATCCCGTAAACCTTGTTCAATGCTCCTTCTCAAACGGGGAAGATATCCCCCCCTGTATCCTGCTATACGGTCTGACTCGATTTCTTTCCGGTCAAACTTGTCTTTCAAGTATTTGGTCAACACCTCCACATTAAGCCGGCTCGTTGTAAATACTATAGTCTGGAGTTCATTTCTTAGGCACAGGGTGGCCAGATGTCTCGCTTCATTGAGGAAACTTGCTCGTATTCCCAACTCGCTGTTCACCACCGGCGGGTTATAAAGGACCACATACTTTCGTGGGATCGGAGCACCGCTTTTTTCAATGAGAACGACATCCTCCTCAATGAGTCTGCTGGAAAGCTCTGCCGGGTTCGCAATAGTAGCAGAGCAAAGAATAAAGGAGGGGTTGGAATTATAGAAACGGCAAATCCTTTTAAGCCTTCGCATGAGGTTGGTAAAATGACTCCCAAAAACCCCCCGATACGTGTGCATCTCATCAATAACCACAAAATGCAGGTTGGAAAACAGCTTTTGCCATTTGGTATGGTGAGGTAAGATGGCAGTATGGAGCATATCCGGGTTAGTGAGCACAATGTGTCCATATTCCCTGATCGCCGCCCGGGCATCAGCCGGGGTATCTCCGTCATAGGTGAAGGTCTTGATATCGAGATCCAGGTCTGTGATCAGGCCTTGTAAAGCGTGCATCTGGTCCTGGGAAAGCGCCTTGGTGGGAAAAAGGTAAAGCGCCCGGGTTTCAGGATGTTTCAGGACACGATTGAGGACTGGGAGGTTATAACAAAGGGTCTTTCCCGAGGCCGTAGGTGTGACCACCACGGGATTATTGCCGGCATAAACCGCTTCAAAGGTTTCCCGCTGGTGCATATAAAGACCGGTGATCTCCCGTTGTCTCAATACCGCAACGATCCGCGGATCTATCCTCTCAGGGAAACCGGCAAAACGACCCGGTTGTTCATCAATAACACGACAGGCAGTAATATTGCGACCGAATCGTTTTGATGTCCTGATCTGATCAACCAATTCGTCAACGGTCAATTTTCTGGGCGCTATTTCTACTGCATTACATTTCAAAAACTGTTGATTTTCCACTTGTCTCACACGTTCCACCCTTCGTCCTTGGTACATGACACAACACTAAAACAAAATATAAAATAAAAATCTTTGTGTGTCAATTAAAAAGGTAGCACAAGATATGGTGGTTTTATGTGGTGCGGCAGTTGAAACATTGCTCTGTCAAAAATTGATTCCGGCATTGAGGAAGAAGGTCACATCTGCGCCGGCTTCTTCAGAAGAAAAGACGTCCTCCATTCCACCGGCCTGGAAAAATACGCCGGTTTCCGTGCGATAGTTCACACCTATTAAAAACTCCCAAATCCTTCTATCCAGCAACTCAAGACCGGTGCCTTCGAAGGGTTTGGTAATCCAATTCAACTGGGCCAGAATTGAAAACCGTGACGTAAACCCGTATTCAACCCCCACCATAGCGGAGTAAAATTCTCTCAGAGAAACCCCTGCATAGTCAAAGGCCTCACCAGGAAAGACAACATCTCCGTTAAAAAAAAGACTCATCTTGCCCCAATCTTTCTGGAGCAACAGGCCTGCCCCCCAATCTACTTCTCCACTGCTGAACGCACGATCCTCATCTCCTGTCGGGAGTTTGACGGCCAACCTGACGCTTAACCGGGGCGAATCATTCCCCTCATCCCAAACCCTTGCCTTTGCCCTCAACACCAGGTCGCCTATCCCCGTGCTATTTCCAGGATTCGATATAAGGACGTGCTTGCCTTTTTTCACAAAATAAGTAACATGACCGGGATCTTCCTCTCTCCTGACTGTCCGGATCTTTCCTGAGAGCCTTTCAACTTCTCTTATGGGCCTGTCGAGAATCCCGCCGTAATAATGGGCCACAGGAAAAGACAAGCCGATTTCCAGACCCGTTAAAAGACCATGGCTCATCTCCAGTGATGTCCTGACCATTTCCGTGTCAATGGTAGCGCTATAGTGCTCTGAGCTTTGGGAGACAAGAGTATTGGTGATGGTTGTGTTCAGCCTTGCGGAGGTATGCCCTTTGGGCACAGTGTCGGCCCTGTCCGGCACAGGCTGGAGAAAGAGAAGCTGGACAGGGGTCTGGTTTGCAATGGGAATGGGACCTGATCTCCGCTTCCAATCCTTATCTGAATCTTCACACAAAGCATCCCCAGGATGGAACAGAAGGAAAACCCCCACACAGCAAGGTACGCAGCGAATAAAGCAGCGCATGGCATTTTGGCAAAAGATTTGAATGTTTAAGTTCATAACGAGCAGCCGGCGCTTAACGCAATCCTGCTTAACCGCACAGGTCCAGAAATCTTGAATATACCTCGCGCGTTCAACCCCCGCTTCATTCACGCGCCATTATTCTCTCCTTGAACCTTTGAAAGAGCCTCCAATGGGAAAATTGGTCAAGGTACGAGTAAATGACCGGAACCACGGCAAGGGTGAGGAAGGTTGAAGATAGCATCCCTCCTGATATGGCCACGGCCATGGGCTGACGACTCTCGCTACCCACGCCCATCCCCAAAGCGACGGGGAGAACGCCGGCTATGGTTGATATGGCGGTCATGAGGATGGGCCGAAGCCTTGTGGCCCCGGCCTCCACCAGGGCGTCATGGACGCTCATCCCTCTCGATCTAAGCTGGTTCGTATAATCTATGAGAAGAATCCCGTTCTTGGTGGCCAGTCCAATCAGGAGTACCAGCCCTATCATGGAAAAGAGGTTGAAGGTGTTCCCAAGCACAAAAAGAAGACCGAATGCGCCCACAAATGAAAGGGGTATCCCCATCATAATGGAAAAGGGTTGAGTGAAGCTCTCGAACTGCGCGGCTAACACTATATACGTGAGAACCGTTGCGAGGAGAAACGCAAAGAGGATATACTCTCCGGTTTCAGCAAAAGCCTCCGCTCTACCTGCGAACTTGGTGGAATACCCCTCAGGCAAAATCTCATCGGCTATCCTCTCCACCTCCGGCATAGCATCGCCCAAGAGCTTTCCCTCCAGGTTAGCATAAATAGTGGCAGAGCGCTGCCGGTCCTGCCGATTGATTACGTTGGGACCTACGCCGGTCTCAATCCTCGTGAAATTTTTGATGTCCACGAGTTTCCCAGCAGTGGAATGGATCCGGATACGTTCAATATCGTCGGGCAAGAGCCTTTGATCCTCCACAAGCCTCAGACGAATATCGTAACTCTTCCCTCCCTCTACATACTCTCCCACATCTATACCCCCGAGAAGCGCTCCCACTGCGGAGCCGATGCTCCTGACGCTGACGCCGGCATCCGCCGCCTTTTCCCGGTCGATTCGAACACGCACTTCCGGCTTTCCGATCTCAAGATCACGGGTTACCCCCACGTATCCGGGAATTTCCGCTATGCGTTCCATGATCGCCCGCGAATACTTGTCGATGGCCTCGATGTCCGGCCCCTGGATAACGAACTGGATATCTTCGTTTCGTGCCCCTCCCCCCAGGATCGAGACGTCAGAGGCACTCCCTTTGACATCCGGGAGCGCCCGAAGCATAGTCCTGACATGAAACTGAACCTCCTTCTGGGCTCGGGTTCGCTCATCCTTGGGCACAAGCATCACACGTGCAATCCCCTTATTGCTTCCTTCAAAACCCGCTATAGAAAAGAGGTGGTCCACCTCGGGTAGCTCTCTGAGGCGACCCTCCAGTTGGAGCATCACCTCGTCTGTCTTTTCGATGGAATACGAAAGGGGCGTTTCCAGGCGTACCATGAATTGACTTTTGTCCTCGGCAGTAACAAACTCCCTTCCCACAAGGGTGAAGATCCATACCCCCAACATAAGGGCAACCAAGGCCCCTAATAACACAAGAAATCGATGTCTCAGAAACCGGGATAGTCCCCTGCGGTACACCGATGAAATTACCTCCATGAACCGGTTGAAAATCCTGAAAGCCTTTTCCTTATTGCCGCCAATGGTTAGGAAGCGTGAAGAAAGCATGGGGATCACGGTGAGGGCCACTAGGGTGGAGCAGGCGACTGCAAAGGCCATGGTTGTGGCAAACTCAAAGAAAAACTGTCCTACCATACCACCCATAAAGGCCACAGGGATGAAGACACCGGACAAGGCCACCGTGGTAGCGATCACAGCGAAGCCTACTTCCGCTGATCCTTCGATAGCCGCATCCATAGGTCCTTTCCCCAGAGCGCTGCGATGGCGAAAGATGTTCTCCACAATTACGATGGCATCATCAATAACGAGGCCCACGGACGTGATCAGGGCAAGCATCGTCATATTGTTAAGTGTAAAGCCGAAGGCATAGATGCATAGAAAGGCCGCAATAATGGAGGTGGGAATAGCCACAGCGCTGATCATGGTGGTCCGAGCATTTTGCAGAAAGAGGAAGATAATGAAAGATGCCATGATCGCCCCCACTGCGAGCTGGAACTTGACTTCATTGATGGACTGCTTGATGAATTGCGTACTGTCTGTGGCAATCTGGACTTTCACGCCCGGAGGAAGCATCTTCCGTATCTCCGGCAGCGTGGCCCTCACCTGCTCTGCTATGGCCACCTCGTTCGCACCGGACCTGGGCGCCACGCCAAGACCCACTGCCTTCTCCGCCCCTTGCCTGGTGGTATACCTTGCAACGGTCATACTCTCCTCACGGCTTGACTCAGCATACCCGAGAAGCCTCAAGCGGACCGGGGTTCCATCCCTGTATGCGATGATCAGATCATTGAAGGCCTCGGGTGTCTCGAACTCTCCCATGGTGCGGATGAGAAATTCCTTCTCCCGCGACTCGATTTTCCCCCCGGGAATATCAACGTGCTGGCTGCGAATAGCGGCTATCACTTCGTCCACTCCGATGTTGTGGGCCGCGAGACGTTCACGATAAAGACGGATATGAACCTCCTTTTCCCGGCCGCCTCCCAGTCGGACCTCTCCCACTCCCTGTATTTTCTGCAACAGGGGACGGATCTGTTCATCGGCAATCCTGGTCAAATCCTCTATGGCCTGCTGCCCTGTTATGGCAAGCCAGATGATCGGCTGGGCGTTGATGTCCAGTTTATCGATCACCGGCACATCGGCCTCAAAAGGCAGATCACGGAGACGCGTGGAGACCTTGTCTCTCACCTCCTGAGCGGCCACGTCCAGGTCCTTGGAAAGCACAAATTCAACTGTGATCCGCGAGATCCCATGCATGCTTTTCGATGTAATGTGCTTAATCCCGCTCACCGCCCCTATGGCATCTTCAAGCTCATCGGTAATATCGTTGTCCACCTCCTCAGGGAGTGCATTTTCCCACGTGGTAGTCACTGTCACCATGGGGAAATCCACATCGGGAAAGAGTGATATGCCGAGGCGCAGAAGTCCCAGCACGCCGAAGACCACAAGGGCGCCTACTATCATCGTGGCTGCCACAGGCCGCCTTATGGAAAAATCAGGCAAGAACATTCAATGTCCCTCTTACTGCTTTCCTACCTTTGACCTTTATGCGCCGGTTTTAGGGCGAGTCTATCCCCGTCCATGACAGAGAACTTCCCTTCAAGTATGACCATTGTCCCTGCAGGGACTTCCGTGTCGAGCAGTTCAGTCCATTCATTCGTCATCTTACCAAGATGAACAGGGACCTTGCGAGCGACCTCCCCGTCAACAATGTAGATATATGTCTCTGTCTCTGTCTTGACAACGCTTTCCCTCGGCACAGTGAGCGCGTCTTCATGAACCTCAGTAATAACCTCCACCCTGGCGAACATTCCCGGATTCAGAAGGCCCTCGCTGTTTCCCACCCTCGCTTTCACCTGAAATGTGCGCGTATTGACCTCCACCTTTGGGTCAATGAAGAAAATTATCCCGGTGAAGTGTTGCGCCGGATAGGGATCCACATCCAACACCACATTCTGACCGACAAAGAGGTTCCCCTTGAACTTCTCGGGGACCCTGAACATTACCTCCAGTAGATCGAGGTCAACAACGGTCACCACCGGGTCCCCCTCCTTAAGATAATGCCCTGCTGATAAATTTCGCGCCCCTGTCACACCATCAAAAGGGGCCCGTATAACCGTGTCTGAGAGTAGCTCTTTTTGGCGGCACAGGACTGCCTTGACCTGGACGATCTCCGACCTGATCTCTTCGATCTCGGTCTGGAGGTCATCGAAGCTCTGGCGGGAAATTAGGTCTTGCATCACCAGTGGTCGGTTACGCTCAAGGCTGCGATTCTTGTTGTCACGTCGTATCTCAAGTTGCTCAATTCGGGCCGTAAGGTTCCGGATCTCTGCCTTTGTCTTCGCTGCATCGAGCCTCAACAGGACTTCGCCCTTACTAACCTCCTTACCCTCTTCAAACAGAATATTAATAACCCGGCCCTCAACCTCCGAACGTATGGTCACCTCTTGGCTCGCTTCCAGTGTTCCTACCTGATGGAGGGTATATTCCACCCTGCGAGTACATACCTCCCCCGTAATAACCGGAACTGCAAGCGCTTCTTTTCTCACCTCCTTTTTCTTGTCAGTACAGGCCATAAAAAGGAAAATGACAATTATGAAGGCTGCAAAGGTATAGCACAGTGAGCATGCAAAATTGTGAGCCCTATTCGGCACGGGTGACCCCCTCCTTAAAAAAGGTATTACTCCGAGGCATCTTTCATGCAACATCAAAAGTAGTTTACATTTTTCCTAACTTGTGCGGTTACAGGAAAAGTTACAAGTGTCTAAAGTTAATTTATTCTGCTTATTCTATAAACCAGATCTTAGTCAGAATCAAAATCAGCAGTGTTTTGGAGCGTATCCCTTAATTTTAGGCACTTTAGGCACGTCAAACTTTAGGCACTCATTATTTTTAGATGATCTTATGAAGGATACCCATTTCTCATTGGCACCTACCGGGTTAGAATATGCGAAGCATCCACTTCCGCCACAATACTAAATCGATCCAGGTTTACTCCCATGGCGCGATGGAGGCTGGCGAGCCCCTGGTTAAAATCCACCAGAGTAGTTACCTTTCGTATTCGCGCCTCGATGAGGGACTTCTGGAAAATAAGGATGCGGAAGGTATCAGAGAGTCCGTATTTAAGGCGCTCCATCTCTTGATTTAGGGTGGTCTCAGCCAACCGCTCTGAGTCTTCAGAGATCGTGAACCTCTCAAGAGAGCGTCTCACGGTCACCAGCGCATCCTTGATCTCGGTCTCCATTGTTCCTTCCAGTCGTTTTAGGCGGTAAATGGCCTTGCGCTTTTCCCAATCAGCGCGCTGGTAGCGGGCTTTCGCAGCCCTGTTTCCAATTGGATAGGAAAAACGGAGTCCCACAAGCCACTCTTTTCCATCGCCTTCTGTCATGTTGGAGAGAGAATCGGAATAGTCCCCCACATATGGACTCGACATAAGCCCCCCGGTTCTGAAGTCCAGAACAGGACGGTCGCCGCCAGCCAGACCGTTAACCCCCAGGGTTGCCTCCAGATCCACTCTCGGCAGCCTCTGGTCGTGATAATACTCAATGAGTATATCCCTGCTGGCGATCTCTATATGCTGTCGTTGAAGGTCGGGACGCCCTTTCAGAGCAATGGCCAGCGCCCTTTCAAAATCAGGAAATTCCTTGTTAACTCCCGGGATCTTCTCAGTCACAAAAGGCTTATCTGACAAAGGATCTCCGGGGCGGATTTCGAGGAGATCTCTTAAACGATTTCGTGCCATCTCAACCTGTTGCCTGGCAAATACAACCTCTTCATCCCGGGCGATGACGGCCGTCTCCGCCTGTTGAACCTCGCTGATGGGGACCACGCCTCTCTCGAATTTCTTCCAGTTCCCTTGGAGAAGTTCTTCCGCCAGTTCCCGTGATTGGATCCGGTATCGGAGCACTTCCGTCGGCTCTGCAAGGTCATAATAGATCTGTTCAATCTTCTCCCCCAGACGCTGGGCTTGATCGAGGTATTCCTTTGCGGCTTTTCGAACCTGATTCTCTGAAATTCGCACATTTGCCCTATTAACACTCGTTCCGAAATCTCGAAGGAGCGGTTGTGTAAAATTCAGGATAAGGATGTTCGTGTATTGAGGTCGCAAAGCATCTATAGTGGAGTTGTTAGTGGAACGATAGGTCTCAAAGGACAGCCGAGATTCCAGGCCGATTTCGAACTTCTTCCGTATGCCCACTGTGCCGCCCGTTTGTCGGTAGATGTCGAGGGCGTCAGCTACAAAAGCGGAAGACGTGGGGATCTCCTGATCGAGAAAATAGACTGAACTCTCAAGTACCGGATCAAATTCCGCATCACTAATGATAACACCCTCCAGGTTGATGGGGATGCTCATCTGTTCCACTTGCAAGTCCAGGTTCTTCTGCACCCCTCTCGCAATGGCGCTCCGCAAAGGTAATACTTCGCACGCATCCGGAGAATCTCCAGCGGTTCCCCGGGCATAGGCAAACACACCCAAGATGATTATCACAAAAATAGTTATGAAACCGCATTCAAGTATCTTCGTTAACATGCGGTATTTCTTTCCTCTTCACTCAGATTCAGAAGTTTTGAAATTCATTTGAATTATATCATTAAGCCATTGTAGATCATAATTGAGTTTCAAGATTTCTGCAGATTACGCTTTCGTCCGACCGGCAACAGAGACAAAAAAGGTTACATTCATTCCGGCCTGGCAAGTCCGTGGCAGCAAAAGTCAACCAGTTGGGCGGATAACTCGGGAAGCTTCAGGGGACCCAGGAGTTTGACGCGACTCAACCCGTTGAGCATCCCCTGGAGTATGAAGGCTGTCTCTTCCGGAAAGAGATCCCGAATGGAACCGTCCATCTGCCCTTGTTCGATACATTCCATTATCAGGTTCATAACGCGAAAAAGACGAGCGGCAACCACCTCCCTGAAGGGGGACCCAAGTTCCACCAGGCGGTAAGGGAAATCGCGGATCACCACTGACACCTCTTCTGATCTTTCTTCGCTGAAACGAAAGTGAAAGCGGATCAGTTCCTCGATGGCTTCAATACCATTGGTCGCATTTCTCACCCTGGTTTCTATTCCCTCAATGTACGCCTCCATCATCTCGTCAAAGATGTACATAAGGATCCCTTCTTTGGTCTTGAAGTGATGAAAGACCGTTCCCTCGGCAACCCCCGCACGTTTTGCCACCTCAGAGGTAGCTGTGGCGTGGAACCCTCTTTCGGCAAACAGTTGTATTGCAGCTTTTAAGATAGCCTCCTTGCGCTCCATTGATAGACTCCCGTATTATACTCATGACACAAGGCAGATTCAGCCTGCTGTGCCGGCTCCCCAAAAAAGTGACTGATTACTCACTCAGCAAAGTACCTCGCTCCTCCGGCATTGTCAAGAGAAAATTGCCCTCTGCTTTCTCGCACGGTCAAAGGTTACATTATGTGTCCGGGAACGAATGAGGGGAAAAAGAGGAGGGGTTGAGGGGGAGGAAATTCGGCAAGACTCGAAAAACATGTGAAGGCATTTCTGGATGGAAACTAGTCTAGTGTCCATCCATAAATGGTCTTTTTGCCCAATATCTGCGTTATGCTCAAAAAATAATCCTCAGAATATCAAATATATGCCTGCGGTTATTTTTTTCGCATGCCTTGATCTTGAACAAAAATCCTCATTTCTGGATGGAAACTAGTCTAGTTCGATACTTGTTGTGACAGAAAATCCGGGTCTCAAGAATCTCTCAGGGTCCTCCACACTAATCTTGATAGGGATCCTCTGGACTACCTTGGTGAACTCACCTGCCGACATATCTCTCGGAATTAAAGCAAATTTCGCAATGGAAGCCGCGCCGATCCTGATCACCTTTCCCTCGAAATCTATTCTTGGGTAAGCATCGGCCTTTATGTCGACTCTCTGTCCCAATCTCACCCCTTCCATCTTGACTTCTTCGAGGTTGGCTGTGATATAGATATTATCATGATCATATATACTAAAAACCGGAAACCCGGGGGAAATAAAGTCACCTTCATAAATAAATTTCTTGGCCACTATCCCGGAGATGGGGCTTTTGATCCTTGTATGCTCCAGGTTCAACTCCACCACTTCGAGGGCCTTTTGGGCCGTCTCCTTGGCCGCCTTCAGGGCGAGAACTTTCTTTTCAAGTTCCTCCACCCGCTGCCGGCCTATGAGGGTCCTCTTCAACTGGATCTTCCTCGTCCTGACCATTATTTCAGCCGATCTTATGAATGCCCGAGAGGTTGTATATTGTGCCTCTACCGCATCAAATCTCGACTGGGCTATCACCTTACGCTCTATGAGTTTCTTGAACCGCTCGTAATCCATCTCTATTTTCTTGCCGTTTGCTTCAGCCCTCTTTAACGCCTCTTGACCCTCCATTATGCCCTGCCTCGCCAGTACTATCTCCTCCTCCACTTCCCTTCTTGTTCTCTCCAGGGTGGTCTTGAGGGTAGAGAGGTCCCTTTCCACCTTGTCCAGCTCTGACATCTTCAACTTCACCTGGGCCAGATAGTCCTTCTCGTCAATAATGGCCATTAGCTGTCCCTTCTTCACCAAGTCAGACTCGTCGACAAGTATCTCCTTTAGATGACCGGATACCAAGGGAGACACACTGATCAAATCCGATTCAACGAATGCGTTGTTGGTTGTGGCATGTGTAAACTGATAGCTAAGCCACTTCCACCCGAGGGGAAGAAAGATCAGTAGCAGCAGTATTCCTGCACCTAACATTATCTTCTGTTTAGCGCTCATTTGACGAGAGCTTTCAGTCATCTGTTCCTCCTATACAAACTATAGCCTTTCAGAAATTCAGAAAATAAATTCGACTTGTGCAGTTATACAAATTGAGAATGTTGCTTTTACCTCTTTTCCTTGATGAAGATGGCTATTGCCGCAGCAATAAGAGCCCAGATTCCCATCCAGAGAAATGCGCTCTGAAACGCGTAAGACGTACCCTTGGCCATTGTATGGTAATTTAGCAACATTAAGGCCCTTTTCTTAGCCAGTACAGCGGGCATCCCCTTTGACTGGAGGAAGAGGTTCAACTTCCCAAGAGCATTCATCGCTCCCACGTTACCTGGGTTGATATGGGTACCGAGGGCCTCGAAGTACGTATCCGTCTTCCTCCCCAGGACAGTGGCAATAAGGGCTGTGCCTATTGCTCCTCCGGCCAGACGGGAGACATTTAGCGCAATGGACCCCTGATTGGTTTGAGCCTCGGACAGGTCGAGGAGGATCGTTATACTGACCACCGGGGGAACAAAGCCGGTCAGAAAACAGTAGATACAATAGTAGCCGATTATCCTCGCCTGTGGCGTATAAAAATCGAACGAAAAAAGAAGGTACGATCCTATGGCAGACCCGATCAGGCCGAAGAGCAACGGCTTTTTACACCCGTATCGATCGGCCAGAATACCTGCCAATACCATACTGCACCCTTCGATCAAGGCCCCGGGGAGCAAAGTGAATCCTGCGGTGAGAGTGGGATAGAGCTTTATCTGCTGGAGATAGAGGGGCATGACAAATATTGTGCCGTAGAAGTTCCAGCAATAGATGAGACAGGCGATAAAACTCAGCGAACACGTATTAAAACGAAAAATCCTCAAATCCACCAGTGGATTTTCTATTTTCAACTCGACGACTATCATCAAGATAAAGGAGACCACACAGACCGCCATTAGCATAACAATATAGTCCGATTGTAACCACCCTTTCTCCTGGCCCTTGCTCAAGAACATGATAAGGGACATAAAGAAGACAACTATGAAAGCAAAGCCCATGATATCAAAAGGCCATGGCTTCTCTTCCTCGGTTTTGGTCTCTCTGAGGAAAAACAAGGACAGGCCGATGCCCATCAAACCCACAGGTATGTTGACGTAGAAGACCCAGCGCCAGTTGAAGTGCTCCGTCAATATCCCTCCAACAGTGGGGCCTATTGCCGGGGCAAGGCAGCAGGCAGAAGCAAAGATCCCCATGGCCATCCCCCTCTCCTCCGGCCGAAAAAGCCGGAAGAGGATAGTCATCCCGATGGGAGCAACGATCCCCTCGCCAAACCCCTGGAGAAATCGAAAGAGGACCATCATTTCGATATTTGGCGCCTGTCCGCAGAGGGCGCTGCTTATGGTAAAGAGAAGGAGACCCACTATAAAGGTATTTCTGTGACCGATGGCCGCCCCCATCCACGCCACAGTATTCATGCCGATGGCCCCGCTGATAAGATAGGAAATCACCACCCATTGAATGCCGTAAATGTCCGTGTCGAGGGAGGCTATCATCTTCGGCAGGACAATATTGACAATAGAAATATCCAAAAAGACGATGAATATCCCTATGGAAACGATGCCAGTGCCTATCCATTTGGAAGCATCCGAACCTTCATTGTTATTGTCCATCTTCGGTCCCTCAATTGAGCTTGATCCCCACTGTTACGGAAAACCCGGGCTTCAAGAGCCCGCCGGTATTATCAACGGCTATTTTTATGGGAATCCTCTGAACCTCCTTGACAAATTCACCGGTAGGGTTGTCCCTGGGAACAAGGAGAAATTTTGCCGCAGAAGCCTCTCCGATCTTTATCACTTTCCCTTCGAAATCCACTCCCGGATAGGCGTCGACTTTGAGATCAACCTTCTGCCCCAGTTTCACCCCATCCAGCTTAATCTCCTCCAGGTTGGCGGTCACATAGATATTGTCCTGATCGTAGATACTGAAAACCGGAATTCCAGGGGAGGCAAAATCCCCTTCATGCATAAATTTCCTCGCAATTACGCCATTTATGGCACTTTCGATTCTCGTATGTTCCAAGTTTAATTGCGCTATCTCCAGGGTCTTTTCAACTGTGTGACCGGCTGCCTCTAGGACGAGGAGTTTCTTTTCCAGTTCTTTAACCCGATGCCGGCCTATGAGGGCCTTCTTCAGCCCGGTCTCCCTCATCCTCACTAGAATACCGGCTGATTTCGTAGACGCCCGGCAGCTTATATATTCCGACTCGATGGCGTCAAACATTGACTGGGCAACTGCCTGACGCCCCAAAAGATCCTTGAATCGCAAGTAGTCTCTCTCTATTCTCTTGCCGTTTGCCTCAGCCCTCGTCAGCGCCTCTTTGGCCTCCATTATTGCCTGCCTTGCCAGCAGTATGCCCTCTTCCACATCTCTTCTCGTTCTCTCCACTCTAATTTTAAGGGTAGAGATATCTATTTTTATTTTGTCTGACTCCGATCTTCTTAGCGCCACCTGAGCCAGATAGTCCCTGTCATCAACAAGTGCCAATACCTGCCCTTTCTTTACCACATCGGATTCATCAACCAATATCTCCTTTAAGTGACCCGACACAAGAGGAGAGATATTGCTAAGGTCCGAGTCCACGAAGGCGCTGGGGGTTATGGCATGGGTAAACCGGTAGTGGAGCCACCTCCCCATAAGGGGAAGGACGGCCAAAAGCAAGAGTATAATCGCCACAACCAGGGCTATCCTCTTTGGAATACTCAACTTGGAAAAGCTGCCACCTAATTTCATCTCATCACTTCCCTTGAGCCTCTCTCTCTTCCCCAAAGCTTTCTACACTATACCAAGAACCTCTTCTTTAGGTTAAGGATAAGCTTTTGTACATCCTCTCCCCTATCGATGATCGGAGCCATTATGCTATCCACCCTTTGTCGCGTGTACGGATCCTGAAGGTCAGCCAGTATTGAATAGTAACCTGCTCTCTGGCCAAACTGGAAGTTCAGTCGTTCATCCGGAGTCAATCGCTGGTACTTGTCTATTACTTCCAGCATTCTCCCCTTGTCCTCAGGGAGCTGCCCTTCCACCTCCTGCAGGAGGTTCTCTATATGGTCGCTGGCCAGGTAACTTGTCACATCCAACCTTTCTATGAGTTCCTTAACCTCTTCCACCACTTCATCATCCGAAAGCAATTCGAAGTCGCCGCTTTTCCACTTCTGATAGAGAGGAATATCCTCCCGGATAGAAAGACTCCTCAGTCGGATGAAGTCCGGGTTTATTTCGTTCAGCGCCATCGCGCTTTCCGTGGCGTGGTCCTTTGACCATCGCCTTCCGCCAACCCCAGGCATGACATACAGACATAAGGATATGCCGGACCCCACAACATTCCTGCCGCCCTTTATCTGGTCTTCGGCAGTGATCCCCTTTCGGATGTAATTCAATACCGCATCGCACCCGCTCTCGAACCCCATGTGGAGCCGGGTCAGCCCGGCCTCGTGTATCTCCCTCAGTTCTTCAACCGTCTTCTTCGCAGCGGTTTTCAACCTCCCGTAAGAGGTGACACGGGTGACACAGGGAAAGGTCTCTTTCAAAAACCGCAATACCTCCATAAGGTTAGGGGTTTTCATGATCAGAGAATCGGCATCCTGGAGGAAGACGGTCTCAGCCCCGAAAGAGAGCCAGAGAGAGACGACCCTGAACCCTTCTGTGGGTGGATCATGGTACACCCCGGCGGCAGCTTCCCTCACATCGTCACCATAACCGAGTTTCCGGGAGAGTTCTCTTATCTGGTCGGCGATCTCTTTCGCCGTGGTTATATCCTTCTTGATCTCTTCAACCGGCCTCAGCTCAAACTTCATCGTTCTGTGACTCGAGCAGAACTCACATCTGTGCCACGGGCACCCCCTGGTCAATCGCAGAAGGAGGGAGCGTGCCTCGCTCGGCGGCCGGGACGGCCCCAGTTCAAAGGTCATGGGCTTTAATTTGATTCGATGTGACGCTGGTGGTTCAAAATGTGTCATATCTCATATCCGATGACGCGCTAAAAATCTACGACTCACTCGGACTCCTCCCTCCGACCTTTTGAAATTTAATGCCTGAAAACCTCCAGCACACTATGATAGTGTGCAAATAAATAAACATAGAATAAACACGGCAGCGTGTCAATAAAAAATGTCGACCTGTGCAGTTACACAAATCCAGTATGTTGGGATAGTTCCACGCGTTGTGATATATCCGAGATATTTGTGGAATGTGAAAAATGATTTGAACCTCTGAAAAATCCAGCCCAATTTATCCGGTAATATCTCGTAGGGGCGATCCTTGTGATCGTCCGGATTAAGGGCGAACACAAGATTCGCCCCTACGTATGGCAAATATACCATCATTATAACCCACAAACAACTCTTTTAGAAATCACATAATAGGAAACCATCCTGGTATGTTGAAAATGAAGGACGTTCACCCTTCTTTTGAAGTTACAAGAAAGATGCCCTTGACTCTGAAAAGGATATAAGGCAGACTGAGGGTCCATGTAAGGAGACAGAATGAAAAAACGGATATTTATCACGCTCTTCTTTTCTGTGTTTGCGGCGCTCACCGGGGTCGGCATAGTCATCCCTTTGCTTCCCGTATATGTCCATGAAATGGGCGCCAGCGGCGTTTACATCGGCCTGATTTTCGGCGCCTTTTCCCTCTCCCGCACCGTCTTCCTCCCTTATTTCGGCAAACTCTCGGATATCAAGGGCCGAAAGCCTTTTCTTGCGGTAGGCCTCCTCATGTATGCGTTTGTTTCCGTGGCATTTATTTTTTCCTCAGATGTTAGCGCCTTCATAGTTATCCGCCTTCTCCAGGGGGTCGCCTCCGCCATGATCCTCCCTGTGGCCCAGGCATATGTGGGAGAGATCAGCCCGCCCGACAAGGAGGGCTTTGTGATGGGACTATTCAATATGTCCCTGTATGGGAGCCTTAGCCTTGGCCCTTTGATAGGAGGTCTGATAAAAGACCGTTTCACTATCCAGGCATCCTTTGTTTCCATGGGGATACTGGCCATTGTGGGCTTTCTCCTTTGCCTGGTCTTCTTGCCCCCCAGAGAATACGAACGCCTGAATTCCAGTAAACTAAAAAGGCCGTTGCCTTATCTGCAGCTCCTCAAAGACAAGGAAATCGCAGGTCTATGTACGTACAGGTTTGCCCACTCCACATGCATAGGGATCGTGTGGTCCTTTTTGCCTATAATGGCTGATGAGGAATTCGATCTATCCAGCTCTGCTATCGGTATCCTGGTGATGTTGGGGGTTTTGATCAGCGGCATCCTCCAGACCCCTATGGGCTATCTGGCAGATCGATTCAACAAGGCGCTCTTCATCATCTCCGGCGGCATCATCACCACAACGGCTGTGCTGTCCCTTCAGTTTGCAGGGGGTTTTTGGGGGCTTTTCGGAAGCAATGTTATCTTCGGGATCGGGGGAGGGATCGGGATACCCGCTGTCATGGCCCTGAGCGTCATAAAGGGAAGGGATACCCGTTCCATGGGATCGTTGATGGCCCTGCTGACTATGGGACACAGCCTCGGGATGCTACTGGGCTCTGTGCTGGCAGGGATTATTATGGATATCTTCTATTTGAAGATGGCCTTCATCTCCGGAGGGGTAATCATGGCCGTGGGTACAGGTCTATTTTGGATCTTTAATGTAAGAAAGAGGGCGTCCTTCATAAAAGCTATAAAGTAGTTTACACTTTCGAATAAAAAAATGGTCCCGGTACAGATTCAACGGTGGTTAAATTTTAATCCGTGTAGCTGTTTGAGCGTTTTAGTGAGCGTTAAGAAAGAACAAGGGGAAAGCCTCGTTTTTTAAATGTTTGTAGTTCCAAAACCTATAGGTTAAATTTAATAGCTTCAGACTGTTCTTTCTTTATGCTCACTTAGATGCGAGTTCTGCACGGGTTAAAATTTGACCACCGTTGAAGCATCCATAATTTCAAAAGGGTAAACCGATGTATGAAGGATGCCAGAAAGAGCGGGTAATAATTATGGGGATGGTCTCACTCCCGGAGGGGGAAGTGGTTGTGAGCAGGGGCGGACAGCCGTCCGCCCCTGCTTCTATTTCGGTTCGGACTATCTGTGGTCTCCACCATTACTACTTCGACAACATGCGGAGCTTCTCCACAGTAAACATCCTCGGGTTGAGCTTGGGGTTCATGAACTCCATATAGTACTCACGACCTTTGTGCCTTCCACTGGAGATGACCGTGGTGGCATGGCTCATCTTCTCATCCCAAATCGTGTAACCTGCCACGCCGACCTGAACACCTCTCTTGTCGCCCCATTCCATACAGCGGGGAAGGTACATTATCCCTTTCCAGAGCTCTCCGGCCTTGTCCCAGATCGTCTTGTAGTTGATCCAGTATGACCCCTTGTCTATCCAGTAGAGGGTCCTTCCATAATTATAGTAAGGATCGAGGGGCATCCCCTCTATGAGAATGAATTCTCTCGGAACCCAGGCTACATTCACAGGCGCCCATGGCGCATGGCCCCAGCCTTTCTCGGTCCAACCAAAGCGCACCCCATCCTCGTCTGCAGGGGTCCTCCATGTGCCGTTGGGAAGCCTTTTCATCTTGTCCGTATGCTCCGGAACCCAGTCTAATGTATGAAACAACCCAACCTTCTCTTCGATGATCGTCCACTTCATGGATCTGGTCAGCCCGGCCCATCCGTCTCCATCGTCAACGGATGCATCACACCCCATGTACGGGTCCGACCTGTTGGCGCCCGACATCTTCTTCACCCTCCGGATCGCCGGAATATATACGTAGAGCTCGTCTTCGCTCCCATCGAGCCGCCTCAAGGTCAACTGGGCAGTGCCTGCCACATCGTAGGGTTTTACCACGCGGGTGATGTCCATGTACCGCCGTTTGCTGGGATTCTTTTGCTGCCCGTCAGGCCTGGACCAGTAGTAGTACCGCTCCCAAAAACCATCGAGATCCCTCTCAAAACCGCCGGGACCGATCCATCCGAGCTGGAATGGCTGCCTGCAGCTCCCCATCCTGCGGATGGAGACGAGCTGGTTGTACATATACTTGGTAGAAGCATCAGGGTCATTCTTCATGTCGAGGTTCGGGAAGGGCATGCCGTACACCCATAATGCGGGCTTGCCCGTGGCCTTATCCACGAGGTTAATCTTTGCATCGAGCTTGTACTTCCCGGCATTCTTCCTGCTCGCATTTATCCACTCGTCATCTGCCTCCGCATCATACTTGAATTCGGCTATCTTCAGTGGACCGATCTCGCCGTTTTTGAGCCAACGTATGACCAGTTCCGGGAGCAGACCATCAACCTTTTGCCAGTCAGACTTATCGATAACGTCGCCAGGTTTCAGGCCTGTCTTTTCAAAGATCGCCTGCTGTTTTTCCTGCCATTTCGGGTCGGATGCGATTGCGCTTTGAATCGAGAAGGCAACCATCAATCCCACAATTACAACAAGAGCCAACAACTTTTTCCCACTCATCCGTATCCTCCTTTTGATCGAGAGTTGTTTTGCGCCCACCTTTTCTCAGAAGCTCACTTTTGGATGGGCGCTGATTAATAAATAATCTCCCGCTTATCAATAATCCTCCCACGAGAGAACGCTTCCATTCATAAAACCTTGCTACATCTTCACCTCCTTCCTTTTTCATATTTGTCGATTATGGTCACTGGTACCCTCCCATTCTGACTACTCTTTTTCCTCATACTCATGAACAGGGCAGCGCCTTCTGAAAATGCGATACGAGCTCATCCGTTCTCCGTCCGCTTCGAACCAACGCATCCTGTACATAGGTGAACTTCACGGTAAAGAGTGTTTGTCCCAGACACACCGGGGTAACTATTCACTCCCCCCTTTGGAAAAGGGAGTTAGGGGGGGTTATCTACCGGGTACAAGCAAAAATTCCCCCCGGCCCCCCTTTACGGGGGGGGGGAGTGAACGGTTACACGTCGGGAGATAACCCCCCCGGTGAGGAAAATGGGTGGCGGCAGGTACAGTCAGCGTGCCAGCCTCTCAAGATACCAAAAAAACTCGTCTGTTTTACGTAGGCACCATATACTACGATTCAGCCGGTTTTGTCCATAGGGGGAAGGCTCATTTTTCTAGGGGATATTCCCGGGTAATGGGTAGGTTTCCTGAACGTAACGGTACTATACCCGGTTTATAGATTTCCATATATCAAATTTCACTGCGTTATCGGTCGGAATCCACGACGAAGTACTACAATGTAGGACTTACGCGGATTCCTCCCTCTGGCCTTGTTAAATTTAATATCTGAAAATCTATAGGAGGATGGGCGGCGGGTCAATCTTTCCAGAGGTCGAGGTCAATCAGACCCAGCTTTGCGGCATAGCGAACCAATTCAACTGTGCCGTGGAGGCCAAGTTTTTTCATAATATTGCTCCGGTGGTTCTCAACGGTCTTAGGACTGATAAAGAGTTTCTCAGCAACCCCTTTAGTGGAAAGCCCCTCGGCCAGAAGACGCATTACCTCTTGTTCCCGTGACGTCAGGGATCCGTAACCTGCATCAGTAATACCCATTCTTCTAGTGGGGAATTTCATGAGCTTCTCAACAACCTCATGGGAGATGGAACTGTCAAGAAAATAGTCACCATTTGAGACAGATTCAAGCCCCTTAATGAGCCTTTCAGAGGCGGACTCTTTTACCACGTATCCTGTGGCCCCTGCTTGAAACGCCTCAGCAATATAATCTATTTTGGAGTGCATACTTATGATCATGATTCGTGTTTCAGGCAAAAGCGTTTGTATCTCTCGGGTCAATTCAATGCCGCTTTTGTCCGGCAACGATATGTCCACCACAATCATATCCGGCTTGAGTTCCGAGGCCATGCGTAAGCCTTCACGCACATCTCCTGCCTCCCCGACCACTACAAACCTGAGATCTCGTTCTATAATCGCCTTCAGACCTTCCCTGAAAAGAGGGTGGTCATCAACAATTAATATATTTTTCTTCTTGATCATTCATAGCCTCCGTAAGAGGAATCTCAATAAAGATTTTTGTGCCCAGCATCCGGCGTGATTGAATCCTCATCTTACCATTAAGCAGTCTAACCCTTTCCTCCATGCTCCGGAGCCCCATCCTCTTTTCATTTAAGGCTGAGATCAACCGGTTTTCCACGTCAAAACCCTTGCCGTCATCTTCTATACGAAGGATAATATTGGGGAAAGACGCCACCAGTCTGATGGCCACACTGTCGGCATCCGCGTGTTTCCAGACGTTAGTGAGACTCTCCTGAATCAGGCGGTAGAGGTTGATCTCAGTATCAAAGCCGAGTCTCAAATCATCCATCCCCGCGGAATAGAAATCTATCTTCAGCGCGTTCTTCTCAGAAAACTCCTCACAATACTGAAAGACGGTCCGCACCAGCCCCAGTTGATCGAGGCTGAGAGGACGTAAGTCGTATGCCAGATCCCGGACAGCGGAAATAGCCCCCTGGAGTATCTTAGACAAAATCGAAACCCTTTGTCTTAGCTCAGACGGGACCTCCTGTTGATCATCAAAAATCGTTTCACAGGCGATCTTAGCCGAGGAAAGGTCTTGGGCCACATGGTCGTGCAGGTCGCGGGCAATCCGCTGACGCTCACTCTCTTCCGCCTGTATCAATTGCTGGGTAAGGATACGAACATGTTCTTCCGCCCGCTTGCGCTCGGTCACATCCACGATGTTACCCAATATGGCAGGCCTGCCCTCATATTCGATTCGGGCATTTCTCCTAGTAACCCATATGGTTTCCCCGTCTTTTGTTAATCCCTTTGCCTCATATTCCGTGGGAACGCTTTCTCCTTTTAGTCTCTTTTCCCTTATCTCATTAGTCAGGGACCTGTCTTCAGTGTGCACCAACTTCCACGACTCCATGCGCTCCAACTCGTCTCTGGTGTACCTGTAAATTTCGGCAAACTTATCATTACAAAATGTGATCCTTCTGTCCTGGTCGATATAGATGCCTGTGGGCGAGTTTTCAACGAGGGTACTGTATTTCTCCTCTGATTCCCGCAACGCTGCCTCCGCCTGCTTATGGTCTCTGATTTCCTTCTCCAGTTCCTTACGCAAGCGTGTCTCTTCGATGATTGTCTTTCCTTCAAGGCTGATGTATCGAGCATCTCCCCGGCCATCCATCACAGGCTGACAGTTAAAGATAATAGGAACGCGGGCGCCGTCAGCGCTCTCAAAAGTGGTCTCTATCCTGGTTGACAAACCCTCTTTAGCTTTCTCAAAACAGGTGACGATCTTTGCCCGTTCCGCCTCAGAATGCAACCACCATTTGCTGTCAGGAAAATGTGTTCCGACGATTTCCTGAGGCGTTCTTCCTACGGCCTTAAAAGCGCCATCATTGCAAAAGAGTATGCTACCATCTCTGTCACACTTCACCACAAATGTATCAAGGGTGTTCACCCATTCCTTGAGTTCAGACAACTCCGCTTCCAGTTGCACACGTGATGCGGATAGTTCATTGACCCGCCTCCGTAGTTCCGCCAATTCATTTATGTGCTGCTCACTCGTCCTGTCTTCATACTTCATCTGGGTATCCTGTATCTTCTCTCCAGCACCCTGGGTCAGATGCCATGATATCACCGGTATAGGCATAGGCCCTTCTTCTACACCCTCCACAGACATATTTGTACGGGCACTTCCCACACTTGCCCTTTAAATTCTCCCTGTTTCTCAGTATCTTAAAGAGTTCAGCGTTCTTCCATATGTCCTTTAACCGTTCCTTTCTCAGGTCGCCCACCTCTAATGTCATTATGTCGCCGGCCACAACCTTGCCGGAAGCCTTTATGCAATAGCTATATAAACCGCTTATACACCCCACGCAGAAATCATAGAAATTGGCGGGTCTGTTCGGGTCCATACAGACGCCCTTACAATGTTCATCTTCAGACACAACGTAACGGTTCTCAAATGCCACCCTTTGCCATCCATAGCGTTTCTGTGCCTGCACCAGGTAGCGCTGCGCTCTCTTTATCTGATCCTTTGTCAATGCCCACTCTTTTCTTTCCGCAGCCTTTCCCAATGGCAGGAATTCCACCATTGTAAAGTCCACCCCCATATTCATTGAGAGTTCCAGCACCGTCTCCAGCTCATCATAGTTTACACTTGAAAGCGTCATTATCATCATCACTTTCGGAACGCCGACCCTCTTGAAGTTGTTTACCGCATCGATAACCCTTTTGAATGAACCCTCGCCTCTGTTCCAGTCGTGATTCTTCTCCATACCGTCCACGCTGACCTTCACCTGGGAAAGTCCTGCGGCCGCAAGTTCGGAACAATATTTCCCATCCAGCAGGTAACCGTTGGTATTCATAGCAACACTCATTCGCGTTGAAGTATACCTTACTATATCGACCAAATCCTCTCTCAGGGTCGGTTCTCCCCCGGCAAACATCACTATCTCAGTACCGGCCTCGTAAATATTGTCTATGATATCACATACGTCTTTAGTGCTAAGCGGGTCATGAATGGGCTCCTTTGACCCCGGAGGATGGTATTCGGCATCGGCAAAACAGTATTTACAGTCAAGGTTACAGGCATCAGTAAGGCTAAACCATGTAAAAAGCGGTTTCGCTTCTGCCACCGCCCTGTAATATTTTTCCCGTGTAATTTTCATAAAGTCTTGCATATCTTCATGCTTCATCTTGTCCTCACACCATATGTAAAATAAGTGAGCTAAAGTTTAACTGTTGTCCATAACTTTAGTGCACTTTAGTCACTTCAAATTTTTCGACCTGTGCAGTTACTCTACCCCAGTGTCTTGAAGTGTCTCTGACGAATAGTTGAACAGCATTGCGTTAAGCGCCGGCTGCTTGTTTGTTTGCTTGTTATGCGTAAGGACTTGACCAACATACAAATATACGAACGAGCCTTGTCATCCTATTACACATACAGCCGGATGCCAGACTGTAGTTCATAACAAGCAAACAAACAAATAGCCGGCAAGCGGCAAACATGACCAACCGCACAGGTCGAAATTTTTAGGCACTTTTTACTATACCTGAATTGGAAACTTGTCAGCGCCCATTTCTCTAACGGCCTTTTCCGGATTAGCATCAGTTAATAAGGCCCCTGCGTTGGGAAGAAGGCTCCGGATGGTTGAATAAACCCTTCCGGTGTCTTGGCAAAGACATTCTTAAGCCCAACCCCTTCCAGGATACTATGGGCTTTCTTCATCTCCTCAAACCGTGGAAGCGGCAGGTCTTTCCTCCTGAAGGCAGCGTTATATGCAACAACACCGGTGGCGATTAAAGGATCGACCTTACGGAGTTTCTTGCCCATGCGATTCACTTCGTTTAAAGAAATCAGCTTCTTGTTGTAAGGGATGCTGACGCTCAGCGACACCCTGCCCTGATAATTGTGAGCCAGATATCTCACGGCTTCCCATGCAGTCTTCTTATACCTCTCCGCCAGGTTCTCATCTCTTACACCTGTCACGAGGCTGAACGTATCGCGATCGAGACCTTTCAGGTCTATTGAAATATCCGTCACACCACTGTCAGCCAGGTCATCTATGTAGTCATGAGTAAGCAACGAGCCATTGGTGTCAACGAGAAAGCGCGCCTTCGGGTGAGGGCTGAGCTTTTTGAGTTGCCTTATATATTGCAGCAGCCAGGCCCTGTTGAGCGTACACTCACCACCTGTAATCAGCGTCCTGGTTGTTCGAATCATCTTCATGGTCTGCGCCAACCTGTGAGCGGTTTCTACCGGAGTCAGGGCATCAGCTTTCCCATTATAAGTGATAAATGAATTATTGCATTGAGCACATAAGAAGTTGCACCCTACAGTAAAGCATACCGCTTCAACCTGTGGGATACCAGCCTGTCCTGAGAAGAACATGACCCTCCTCTTGGGTACGTAGTCTCTAGGAAGTTCAGTCTCTATGCTCATCCCCTCCCTGGTCATCATGTTACATGCGGGTCTCACCACGCCATCTACAACTACTGCGCAGCTCCAGCACGCGCCGATCCCGCAAGCCGTGGAAAGAGAGGGATCTTCAGGTAAAACAGCATTCCGATGGTCTGTGAGTGTCAACGCCTCCTTCACACTTATTTGCTCCGGAACTCGAAATACACTTCCGTCTATCTTGACACTCACCTCTTTATCCCTCGGTTTCTCCACTAATTTCCTCGCCTCAAAGGGACAGGTGAGAACACAGGCGCCGCAACCAATGCAGGTTAATTCTTCATTACCCGGGCAGTCCACCAGTTCTGTGCATAAGTTACATTCAGTACATTTTTCTTTGTCTATAGAGACTATATATGGCATTTTGATCAACCGGCTTAAACTGTTGAATTGTGTTAAAAATAACGACATCCTTCATAAAAGCTATAAAGTAGTTTACACTTTCGAATAAAAAAACGGTCTCGGCACAGATTCAACGGTGGTTAAATTTTAATCTGTGCAGCTGTTTGAGCATTTTAGTGAGCGTTAAGAAAGAACAGGGGGAAAG
>DAOWME010000048.1 GCA_030643245.1 Deltaproteobacteria bacterium | reverse complement strand
CTTTCCCCCTGTTCTTTCTTAACGCTCACTAAAATGCTCAAACAGCTGCACGGATTAAAATTTGACCACCGTTGAATCTGTGCCGAGACCGTTTTTTTATTAGAAAGTGTAAACTACTTTATAGCTTTTATGAAGGATGCCAAATTTATTTATAATATAAAATGGGCTTAAAGTCGTTATCGGTCTGAATCCTCGACAACGTATTTTACCACTAAATCACCAACCTCCTTGGTGCCATGCCCCATCTTTCCTGCTGAGAGGCTCTTAATATCTCTGGTGAGTACCTTGATGATTGCCTTCTCTACAAGCATTGCGGCATCCAACTCCTCCAGGTGTTCCAACATCATCTGACAGGCAGAAATCGCAGCCAGGGGATTTATCATATCCTTCCCCTGGTATTTGGGAGCTGATCCCCCTATAGGCTCAAACATGGAGGTACCGTGAGGGTTAATATTCCCGCCGGCGGCTATACCCATTCCGCCTTGAATTATCGCTCCGATATCTGTTATTATGTCACCAAACATATTATCGGTAACGATCACATCAAACCATTCAGGGTTCTTGATTAACCACATTGAGATCGCATCAACATGGGCATAATCGGTGGCAATATCCGGATAGTCCTTGGAAACATCTTTAAAGGCCCTGTGCCAAAGATCAAAAGCATAGGTTAGTACATTGGTTTTTCCGCAAAGGGTAAGTTTCCTGGTCCCGCCTCTCTTTCGACACAGGTCAAAAGCATATCTGAGACACCTCTCCACCCCTTTTCTGGTGTTAATGGATTCTTGTATTGCCACCTCATCCTTGGTTCCCTTCTTCAAAAATCCGCCGGCCCCGGTGTAGAAGCCCTCTGTATTCTCCCGCACCACTACAAAGTCAATGTCCTCCGGCCCTTTATCTCTAAGGGGTGTTTCCACACCAGGGTACAACCTTACTGGTCTAAGGTTTATATATTGGTCGAGTAAAGACCTGATCTTTAAAAGTATCCCTCTTTCCAGGGTTCCAGGTTTTACGTCAGGATGGCCTATGGCGCCGAGGTATATGACATCGACCTTTTTCAATTCTTCCACAACCGAGTCGGGCAGGATCTCACCTGTCCTGAGATACCTCTCTCCCCCCAAGTCATACTCGATTAGATTATACGTGAATCCGTTTATATCTGAAACGGCCTTCAACACCTTGAGCCCCTCGGAAATGACCTCAGGTCCGGTGCCGTCGCCAGGTATAACCGCTATATTATACATATCGTCACTCACTTGGGTTTCATCTCCCCCTGTAGCCCGGATTTCTGCTTTATGTAACCCATCAACCCCCCACTTTCTACCAATTTTTGCATAAAGGGTGGGAGAGGCATGCTCTTAAAGGTCTTATGCCTTGTGTGATTTATGATCTCTCCCTTGCCGAGGTTGACCTCCACCTCATCCCCTTCCTCGGTGATTTCAACGGCTTCCGGACATTCCATGATGGGGAGCGCCATATTTAAGGAGTTTCTATAGAATATTCTGGCAAAGCTGCTGGCCACTACGCACGATATTCCCGACGCTTTGATGGCTATGGGGGCGTGTTCTCTCGATGATCCACAACCGAAGTTCTCCTTTGCGAAGATAATATCCCCTTCTTTCACTTCCTTGGCAAAAGACGGATTGGCGTTTTCCATGCAGTGCCTGGCCAGTTCTCCAGGATCGGAGGTGTTCAAATGACGGGCAGGTATGATGGCATCGGTGTCAACGTCTGCCCCAAATTTCCAGACTTTTCCTCTAAACCTCATGTGGTTTCCCCGCCTCCTAGAGTTCCTCAGGGCTCCCTATTCTCCCGAGCACAGCGGAAGCAGCTGCGATTGAAGGATTTGCCAGGTAGACCTCGCTCTCCGGATCTCCCATCCTCCCCACAAAATTCCGATTCGTTGTGGCAACTGCCTTCTCTCCCTTGGCAAGAACCCCCATGTGGCCACCAAGACACGGACCACAGGTTGGAGTGCTGATAGCAGCCCTGGCATCCAGGAAGATATCGAGGAGTCCCTCTTTCATGCTCTGCCTGTAAATCCACTGGGTGCCCGGAATAATTATGAGGCGTGTGTAGGGAGCCACCTTTTTTCCCTGCAAGACATGGGCAGCCCGCCTCAAGTCTTCCAGCCTTCCATTGGTACACGATCCGATCACCACCTGGTCGATGGGGATGTTTCCGGTTTCACTGATCCCCCTGACATTTTCCGGTAAGTGCGGGAAGGCGATCTGAGGTTCTATCTTAGATATGTCGTACTCTATTATGTCACAATACGTGGCATCTTTGTCACTGAAGTATAACCTGTAGTCTCTCTCTGCCCTGTCTCTCACATATTCTTCTGTTATTCTATCAGGAACAATTATACCGCTCTTGCCTCCTGCCTCTATGGCCATATTAGCCATGGTAAACCTTCCGGACATAGGGAGCTTGTCTATAACATCTCCGGTAAACTCCATGGTCTTGTAAAGAGCCCCGTCCACGCCGATATCCCCTATGGTAAAAAGGATAAGATCCTTCCCCTCAACCCATTTATTCAGTTTCCCTGTGTATACAAACTTAATCGTTTCGGGAACCTTCAACCAGGTCTCTCCGGAAATCATTGCCGCTGCCAGGTCGGTGCTTCCAATACCGGTAGAGAAAGCCCCAAGTGCGCCGTAAGTGCACGTATGACTATCAGCGCCTATTACAAGATCCCCAGGGAGGACTATCCCTTTTTCAGGGAGGAGGACGTGCTCGATCCCCATGTCACCTAGCTCGTAATAGTGGGTGAGTCTTTGCTCCCTGGCAAATTCTCGGAGTAGCTTGGCCTGATTGGCAGATGGAATATCCTTATTGGGAACGAAATGGTCTGGAACGAGAATTACCTTTTCCCTATCAAATACTTTTGCGCATCCTGCCTTCTTGAACTCATTGATGGCGATAGGAGCGGTAATGTCATTTCCAAGGGCAATATCCACCCTTGTTTCTATTATCTGCCCCGGTTCCACCTCACGTTCTCCGGCATGATCGGCAAGTATCTTTTCTGTGATCGTCTTTCCCATAGTTCTTCGGTGTCGGGTGTCAGATGTCAGGTGTCAGGAGCGAAAAAAGCAAGACCTGAAACACGAACACTGAAACCCGGGATGGCTGAATAGAAGGTTAACGCCTCTTAAGTCCTTATGAAGGATGCCCTCTTCAAAACGGGAATTTAAAAACTCGCATGCGCTCCCAAATTCCCGTCAAAGACATTTTTACTTTACTACGACGGGATGTTTCTTCCTGTACTCAAGCCTGTTTAGGGCATTCACAAAAGCCTTGGCGCTGGCCATAATGATATCGGTATGAGCCCCCTGTCCGATCACTTGAATATCATTCTCCTCTAACCTGACGGTAACCTCTCCAAGGGCATCAGTGCCACCGGTAAAGGAGTTCACAGCATATCGGATCAATTTACTTTCGGTCTTTATTATATTTGAGATGGCTGAAAATGCGGCATCTACGGGACCGACCCCGAAGCCGGCCTCTTGGGTAACCTCTCCGTTCATCTCGATCTGAACGGTGGCCACCGGAACAGTGACGCTTCCACTAATCACATTCAGGTATACCAACTTATAAATGTCCGGTATTCTCAGAATCTCATCTATAATAATGGCCTCTATGTCCTCGTCAAAGACCGTCTTCTTCTTGTCAGCCAGATCCTTAAAACGTTTAAATGCCCTGTTGAGGTCTTCTTCAGACAACTCATATCCCATTTCTTTCAACCTCTCTCGAAACGCATGCCTCCCCGAGTGTTTGCCCAGGACCAGAGTGCTTTTGGACACTCCGATGGATTCCGGGGTCATTATCTCATAAGTTGACTTTTCCTTCAAGACGCCGTCCTGATGTATTCCTGCTTCATGGGCAAATGCATTATTACCGACAATAGCCTTGTTTGGTTGCACGGTGATCCCGGTAATGTGAGAAAGAAGTCTACTCGTATTGTAAATATGTTTGGGACGCACATTGGTATCGCATTTGTGAAAGTCTCTTCTTGTTCTGAGGGCCATTACAATCTCTTCCAAAGAGGCGTTCCCTGCCCTCTCTCCTATACCGTTTATCGTACACTCAACCTTCCTCGCTCCGTTATTGATGGCAGCCAGGGTATTTGCCACAGCAAGACCCAGATCGTTGTGACAATGAACGCTTATGGCGGCCTTATCGATATTTGGAACCGTTTCCCTGATATGCCTTATCAAAGAGCCAAACTCTTCCGGAACGGCATAACCGACCGTGTCGGGTACATTGATAGTTGTGGCTCCGGCATCTATAACCGCCTCGAATATCTTGCAGAGGTAGTCCACATCGCTTCGGGTTGCGTCTTCGGCAGAGAATTCCACGTCCGGTGTATACGCCTTGGCACGTTCCACCGCCTTCACCGCAGCGTCCAACACCTCCTCTTTGTTCTTCATCAACTTGTGTTTCAGATGTATGTCCGATGTGGCAATAACGATATGTATAAGCGGATTGTCCGCATATTTTAACGCTTCCCATGCCCTGTCAACATCATCAAGCTCTGTGCGGGCAAGACCGGAAATTTGAGGCTTCCTTATGTTTTTGGCAATCTCCCGCACTGCCAGAAAATCATCCTCTGAGCTGATGGGAAACCCCGCTTCAATAATATCCACATTCAACCGTTCCAATTGTTCCGCCACTTTCAGTTTCTCGGCCATGTTCATGCTGAAGCCGGGTGACTGTTCACCGTCCCTAAGTGTCGTGTCAAATATCTTAATAATCTCTGTCATTTTCTTCTCCCAACAGCCCTCTCCACCTGACGGCGGATAAGGGAATAAACAAAATCCCCCTCTTTAGAAGGGGGACTCTGCGGAATCCAATTGAACAAGGCTGGGGGTTCCCAAATCGACGAACCCCTTAGTGTCCATCCATAAATGGTCTTTTTGCACAATATCTGCGTTATGCTCAAAAAGTAATTCTCGGAATATTAAACATATGCCTGCGGTTATTTTTTTCGCATGCCTTGATCTTGAACAAAAATCCTCATTTCTGGGTGGACACCCCTTAGCTCTCATTTTCAGGCAACTCTTCCCCTACCTTTTCTTTCTTGTGGAATACCATAGCCGCAGGTCCGGACAAAACATAGGATAGAATAAGGGTGAAGAGCATAATCTGCGGTCTGGCTGCGATGACCACGAGGATAAGGACCAAAGCCACCATAAAGCTAAAGGGCTTTCTCTTTAGCAGGCCGAGTTCCTTAAAGCTGTTGTAACTAATATTGCTTACCATCAAAAAGGAGAGTGTGTAAATCATGATCAGGACCGCTATATGTTTCGTGCCCTCATTATGTCCGATATAATAAAAGAGAAGTACTGTGCACGCTATGAGGCTTGCCGCCGCCGGAATGGGAAGACCGACAAACCTGTTGCCCTTAGCGCTGTCTACCTGGACATTGAATCTCGCCAGGCGCAGGGCCCCACATGCAACATAAAGGAAAGCGGCCAGCCAGCCGAACCTTCCGAATGGTACCAACGCCCATGAAAAGGCCAGTAATCCCGGGGCAATCCCAAAGGCCAGCAGATCTGTAAGGGAGTCATATTCCACACCAAACCTGCTTGTGCTTCTCGTGAGCCTTGCCACCCTGCCATCAATACCATCTAAAAGGAGTGACACCAATATGGCACAAGCTGCATGTTGGAATTTGCCATCCATGACCGATATAATAGCATAGAATCCGGAGAGCAGACTCAGGGTTGTAAAGAAGTTTGGTAATACGTAAATACCTTTTTTCATGCTGTCTCTTGTTGTCTTTCTTTTTATTCTTTTCATTGCAGATACCCCAGTATTGTCTCTCCACCTCTCACTCTTTGGCCTACTTGAACATGGAGTTTAGTATTTACAGGCAGGAAGATATCCACGCGGGAACCGAAGCATATTAAGCCAAACCTCTCTCCCTTTGTTACGTCGTCTCCCCTGCCAATCCAACAGACAATCCTTCCGGCAATCAACCCGGCGATCTGGATAAAGAGGACCCTCTTATTGTTCTCTGTTTCCAAAAGCAAGGCATTTTGCTCATTCAGTAGAGATGCCTTGTCTAGATTCGCCGAAAAGAACTTTCCCTTCCTGTACGATATATCCACTATCTTGCCGGATATTGGTATCCTGTTCACATGGACATTGAAAATAGACATAAAGATACTGATCTTGAGAGTCTTATCACCTGAGAGTTGGTCATTTACACACTCTCCCACGTGGACGACCTTCCCGTCAGCCGGAGCGACCACGGAACCCTCAGAGTCAGGTATAATTCTTTTTGGGTTACGAAAGAAGCAGAGCAGAAATATGTCAATCACTATCAATGCTATAGTAAGGTAGACCGGTAGCAAAAATGCGAGAATCACAGTAAGTATGCAAAGAGGGACGACAAGCCAAAGCCCCTCTCTGACAATAGGAAATTCAGTAGGCTGCAAGGCTAGTCCTTCCCTTCGATCCAACCCATCATGCTTCGCAGCTTCTTCCCCACTACTTCAATGAGATGTTCGCTATCCTGTTTCCTCAAGGCGTTATAGACAGGCCGGTTTGCCTGGTTTTCGAGTATCCATTCCTTTGCAAACTTCCCGTTTTGTACCTCTTCCAGGACCTTTTTCATCTCTTTTCTTGTCTCCTGGTTGATTATCCTCCTCCCAACCATTAGGTCTCCATACTCTGCAGTGTCGCTCACCGAATATCTCATGTAATTGATCCCCCCTTCGTAGAAGAGATCAACGATTAGCTTCAATTCGTGAAGACATTCAAAATAGGCTATCTCAGGCTGATAACCTGCCTCAACCAGAGTATCGAAAGCAGCCCGTACCAACTCCGAAACACCCCCACAAAGAACAGCCTGTTCGCCAAATAGATCGGTCTCTGTTTCTTCTTTAAATGTTGTTTCGATAACCCCTGCCCGGGTCGCGCCTATTCCGTTCGCATAAGCCAGAGCTATTTCTTTTGCCTTGCCTGTGTAGTCCTGGTGGATAGCCATCAACGCCGGGACGCCCGCCCCTTTTTCATACTCTCGTCTTACCAAGTGTCCGGGTCCTTTTGGGGCTATCATGATCACATCCGTATTGCCGGGAGGAATAATCTGACCGAAATGTATATTGAATCCGTGGGAGAAAACCAGGGCCTTTCCTTCCGTCAAGTTCGCCTTTACTTCATTCTCGTATAATTTGGCCTGAACATCATCCTGTGCCAGAACCTGTATTACATCGGACTGTGATGATGCGTCCGAGGCATTGGTCGGTTTGAACCCGTCTTCCAAGGCCTTCTCATAGTTGGGTGATCCTTCGAGTTCAGCAACTACAACCTCAAGACCGCTATCCCTAAGGTTTTGAGCCTGGGCATGCCCCTGGCTGCCATATCCTATAATAGCAATTTTTTTTCCGGTTAAAGTCTCTAACGTTGCGTCTTTTCCATAATATATAACCGCCATCCTTCCCCCCTTCTCAAATAAGCCCTTCTGAATATGGTCTATCATATAAAAGATAGATAAAAACAAAGAAACTGGGGATGGTTCCCTACGCTGTGATAGATAAGAGATATTTGTGAGGAGTCAAATTTGTGTTTTAGTCCGTCCCCGTCCCTTAGCGCATATCACATCCTTTTTGCATTAAGATTCAAAGGCAAATCCCTTTACCCCCCCGTGATATGGCCACTCTGCCCGTCCGCACGACCTCTTTGATCCCTAGAGGCTTCAGAAGGGTTATGATTGCCCGAATCTTGCCCTCATCACCTGTGACTTCAATAGTGTAGGATTTGGGGGTCACATCGACTATCTTCCCCCTAAATATGTCCGCAATCCTGAGAATTTCAGCCCTTGAACTCGCTTCGGTGGTAACTTTTATCAGGATCATCTCCCTGTCGACGTAATCGGTATCAAAAAGGTCGACAACCTTGATTACGTCTACAAGCTTATTCAACTGCTTTGTTACCTGCTCTATAACTTGGCTGTTGCCCCTCGTTACTATAGTCATCCTCGAAATTGACGGATCGAGGGTCTCGGCTACAGAGAGGCTCTCTATATTAAACCCTCTGCCACTGAACAGAGTGGTCACTTTCGCCAGAACACCAGGCTGATTAACAAGTAGAGCCGATAAGGTATGCCTCATTTTCAAAGCCTCCCAAGGCATCAAACTAATAACATTTCACTGAGCGGGGCACCGGCCGGGACCATGGGATAAACATCCTCTTCCTGTTCCACCACAAACTCCATGATGACAGCACGGGGGATGGACAGGGCTTTCTCGATGGTTGGAATGACTTCCTCCGGTTTTGTCGCCCTCAAACCCACGGCTCCATAAGCCTCTGCCAGTTTTATAAAATCAGGAGACATTTGAAGCATGGTGCTCGAATAGACCTTTTTATAAAACAATTCCTGCCACTGTCGTACCATCCCCAAGAAATTGTTGTTCAGGATAGCAATCTTGACAGGCAGGTTGTATTGAGCCACGGTGGCCAATTCTTGAATATTCATTTGAATGCTTCCATCACCGGCGATGTCGATAACCGTCTTATTTGGAAAGGCAATCTGCGCTCCTATAGCCGCAGGAAATCCATAACCCATGGTGCCCAAGCCACCTGATGTCAAGAAGGTTCTCGGCTGAGTAAATTGATAGTACTGGGCCGTCCACATTTGATTTTGGCCAACCTCGGTAGATATGATTACATCCCCTTTGGTTATCTCATAGATCTTTTCCACCACATATTGCGGTTTTATTATGTCCTCTTGCTTATAGGCGAGAGGATAAGTACTTTTCCACTCGGCGATCTGATCAAGCCATTCCCCGTGGAGACCTCTCCAGTCCACTTTTTCATCTTTAATCAAATTGTTGAGTTTCTTTAAGACGTCTCTCGCATCACCCACTATGGGGATATCAACCCGGATATTCTTACTGATGGAAGTGGGATCAATGTCGATATGGATGGTCTTTGCATGGGGCGCAAACTCATCTATCTTCCCTGTAACCCGATCGTCAAAGCGGGCGCCAACAGCTATTAACGTATCGCAATTGGTAACAGCCATATTCGCACGGTAGGTTCCGTGCATACCTAACATACCCAATGAAAGCTCATCCACTCCCGGAAAACAGCCCAATCCCATCAACGTGGTAGTGACCGGGATAGAGAGGGCTCTAGCAAATGCAGTGAGCTCATGGGAAGCATCAGAAGAGATGACCCCGCCGCCTGCATAAATTATGGGCTGCTTGGCCTTCAAAATCTCTTTGATAGCCTTTTTGATCTGTCCTCGATGTCCTCTGTAAGTCGGATGATAGGTTTTGATTTCAATATTTTCAGGATATTTAAAGTCTGTTGAATCGGCAAGAACATCTTTAGGTAAATCAACAAGAACAGGACCGGGCCTTCCTGTCCCAGCGATGTAAAAGGCCTCTTTAACGGTCTTGGCCAACTCTTTTACATCCTTCACCAGGTAACTGTGTTTTGTGCACGGTCTGGTGATCCCTATGATATCCGCTTCCTGAAAGGCATCGTTACCTATAAGTTCAGTGGGCACCTGGCCTGTAAAAACCACTACCGGAATAGAATCCATATAAGCCGTTGCAATACCTGTGACTGTATTGGTTGCCCCGGGGCCCGAGGTTACAAGACAAACGCCGACCTTCCCGGATGAACGTGCGTAGCCGTCCGCAGCATGGACAGCCGCCTGTTCGTGCCTTACCAATATGTGCCTGATGGGGATTCCCACTAAGGCATCATAGATATCAATTACCGCCCCCCCTGGAAAACCAAAGATGGTGTCTACACCTTCCAATCGTAAGCTCTCTAGTAGTATCTGTCCCCCTGTCTTCTTCACAACATCCTCTGCTCAAATCACAAGCATCTACCATAAATTCAGTGGAATCCTTAACAAACCACCTCTTTTACTCTGCGCTTTAGTTTATTCTGGCCTCATCATCCCTAACGGTACTTTGATAAGATTTTTTCAACCATATCTCTTCCCGCGAGTTTTAACTTCTGAATTTTCTTTCTTTCAATCTCCTCATCAGGGGTAAGGTATGGTTTCCTGCCAAAATTGTCGAGTTTTTTTTCAAACTCAATATGCTCATCCACGTATCTCTTTAACTCTTCATCATCTTTTATTAGCTTCTCTATCAACTCTACATCCCTTTCCTCCATCTAACAACACCTCTATGCGTTTTTTCTTGTTATAAAATGTTGGCCAGGTCCTTACGTATAACAAGTAAACGAAGCAAGCAGCCGGCGCTTAACGCAATCCTGTTAACTGAATCATCGGAGACACTTCAATACACTAGGTTTGTGTAACTGCACAAGTCGATAAATTTTAGTATGTTTAATTCTGTTTGTCAACAATCAATTCGCCTGACCGGTCGTACAAAAATATTGACAACACGAATGTCTATTGATATTATCATAGCTACAATTGAAAGGCATGAGATGATTTACCTTTAAGATCGAAGGGTTGCAGGGTATTTTCAGAGTTTCCTTCAGTGATTTTAGGTTTCAATAACTTTTTGTTTTGACGTTTTCTCATTAGTCGTGGCCTCAATTCGCTGGTAACCGGATTCTATATCCGAGTTTGTGAAATTGTGGTAATTTGGGAAATAGCTGGGCGAATCAGGCCATAAGAAGAGGGGAACATGAAGGAAAAATTGACATTCTTAATTTTTATACTTATATTAGCGCCTGTTTTGGCGGTTGCTGGACAGATTGAGGGTACTATTGAGGGTTTTAATTGCGTTTTACAGGGTAAAGTCTGTCCCGTTGGAAAGGAAGACTCAATGGCCGCCCTTGAAGAAGTCTTTGTGGTCCTGGCTGCTGACGAGAAGGTCTATTGCCTTCCTAACGTGGATCGTGCTATCCTGGCAAGACATTTGCGGGACAAGGTGCGGGTAACGGGAGAGATAAGCAAGAAGTTCAAGTCCATCAAGGCCACAAAATTGGAAGTGTGGGATCGCGACTGTTGGAAGAAGAGATGGTCGAAAGAAGAGGAGGCTGAACTTCGTATGTGGCTGGAACTCGGACTTATAATGAATTAGAACCTTCCGGCTTCTGACCAACCGCAAATACCATCCGACACAGTCGGGAGGTATTTACGGTTGGGGGGTAAAGCACAGTACTAGGCCGACAAGATTTTTTCCTTCAACGGCCCCATTATATCCACGGCTTGCTCCACTATACGTTCAATGAGTGCCTCACAGGTTGGTATATCGTTTATGATACCGGCAACCTGCCCACAGGCGAGGGAACCCTCCTCTAAATCACCTTCATAAAAAGCCTTCCTAAACCTGCCTCTGGCGTGCTTCATCAGCTCCCATTTGGATACGTTACGCTTTTTCATCTCCAGGAGACTTTGGGCAAACTTATTCTTCAGTACCCTGCATCGTATACCTGTCAAGTTATCTGTAACGACAGTATCTTCCTCGCTGGAACGGACGATCCACTCCTTGGCTTGGAGGGGGATAGGGCATTCCTGAGTAGCGATAAATCTGCTTCCCATGGAAATTCCTTCAGCTCCAAGTGCAAGAGCGGCGACAAGACCCCTCCCATCACCAAATCCGCCGGCTGCCACCACCGGTATCCTTACTCTTTCCGCAACCATTGGGACCAATATGGAACTGGTAACAAAGCCCGTATGACCTCCCCCCTCTGTTCCTTGAACAATGACGGCGTCAGCGCCGTTCTCTTCCGCTTTAACCGCATGTCTCACCGCCCCCATGGTGGGCAGGTTTAATATGCCATGGGGTTTTGTCCGCTCTATGATCCTACGTGGGTCTCCTTTACCATAGCTGGCTATCGCAACACTCTCCTCGATTATGACGTCCAGGAGTTGTTCAAGTTCAGGGTTCTCGGGCATAAAATTCACTGCAAAGGGTTTTTGAGTAAGTACTTTTACTTCTCTTATATTCTCCCTGAGCTCGTCAGGCCTCATGAAGGAAGCGCCCAATATGCCAAGTCCACCTGCATTGGAAACCGCAGCAACAAGAGGGGGAAAGGAAACCCATGCCATGGCCCCCTGAATTATGGGATATTTTATCCCCAATAGTTCGGTTATCCGTGTCTTCATATATTCCTCCAAGTGCTATACCTCGCACGGCCATTAATTTGCGCTTTTTTGTCGGCCCTGACCACCGATCGCTGCATTGCTCAAGCTTGGAATAGGACTCGCTATTACGCGCTTTCGCGCCTTACGCTCGATACCCATTGCTCGCCGAAAATTCCACAGATTATGACCGAGCGAGGCATAGAGGATGTTTGGGAAATAGCCAAGAAGCGGTTTCAAGTATTCGGACTTCTCAAGCAGGCTTTTACAGACCCATCTGCTCGGCAACCGCATCACGATGAAACCAACTGTCTCCATAGAAAAGCTCCCATTTTTTGGCGCTCTTGTAGTAGAGGTGAAGGTCATGTTCCTCTGTAAAACCTATGGCCCCATGGACCTGTTGGCCTTGCTTTGTAACCCTCTTGAACGCGTCACTGCACCACGCCTTGGCCATTGCCACCTCTTTAACACATGAGAGCCCTTCACTGAGCATCCAGGCGGCCTGGTAAGTGATGTATCTGCAACCGTCCACATCAGCAACCATATCTGCACAGAAATGCTGAACAGCCTGGAGACAGCCGAGGGGCCTCCCAAATTGTTCCCTCTCTTTTGCATAATCGATGGTCATTTTCAGGGTCTGTTGGGCGCCCCCCACCATTTCACCACATGCGGCAACTATTACTTTCGACCAGATCTTTTCTATGATGTGCCAGCCCTTATCAATATCCCCCAGGATCCTCTCATCGGTCACCTCTACCTTGTCAAGCGCCACTTCGAATTGTTTGTCTCCGGCGATGGTTAGAAGCGGGGTGCAGGTGACTCCGCGGGCCTTAGCGTCGACTAAAAACAGGGTGATCCCGTCAGCGTCCACACCGTCTTTGGTTCTGGCGACAACTATGATGTAATCTGCGATATGGGCATTGGGGACGAAAAGCTTGGTGCCGTCTAGGATATATCCCTTTTCAGACTTAGTGGCTCTGGATTCGATTCCATCCGGGGTATATTTCCCAGGTGGCTCTGTAATGGCAAGGGTTAATATCAGGTCTCCGTTGATCATGGGTGGGAGAAGTTCATCTTTTTGCTCCTCATTTCCCCCTTCTAAGATAGGGAGCCCCCCCAAGATAACGGTGGAGAAAAAGGGACTGGGCAGGCAGACCCGACCCATCTCTTCCAGGAGTATGGTAAAATCCAGAAAACTTCCATCTATGCCACCGTATGATTCAGGAAAGATGAACCCCATCCATCCCAGCTCTGCCATCTTCCGCCACAATTCGGGGGAATAGCCCTTCTCATCTTTAATCGTCTCCTTTACAAAAGCAGGGGGGCATTCCTTCTCCATAACATTGCATGTCGATTTTCTGAGTATCTCTTGCTCTTCACTAAGACCGAAGTCCATATTTTTCCTCCTCTCTGTGGTTTCATTTTTTGGCAACAGGCAACCCGAGTCCTCTTGTGGCCACGATGTTTTTCAGCACCTCCAGACTTCCTCCCTGAAGGGTATAAGAAACGCTCCATAGATATGAATCTGCCGCTTCACCATCCATCGGCGCCCATTTGGAACCCGGCATCAATTGGCCGTAAAGCCCGAGGATTCGGGTGGCTGCGTCACTAAGCCGCTGCTCGTATTGGGTACAATATGCCTTGCACAGGGCCGCCTCGTAATTTGGTATACGGCCCTGTGTTAGTGTCCAGGCTACCTGATAACAGAAGAGCCGTCCTATTTGATATTCAACTTCCAGTTCTGCGAGCGTGTTTCTGACCATGGGGTCCTTGCTCAAGGGTTGGCCATTTCTTTTTTCCTTCTTAACGTATTCTACGAGATTGACAAATACGGGATAGTTCTGCATTAAACGTTCAAGCCCCGCCCTTTCATAATCTACCTGAGCCATTAATTGATAGAACCCGCGGTTTTTGACCCCAACCAGGTTTTCCTTGGGGACCTTCACATCTTCAAAGAAGACCTCGTTAAAAGAGTGAACACCTGCCATGTTTATGATCGGTCGTACGGTCACCCCCGGCGTCTTTAAGTCTAAGATAAATTCACTTATTCCTTTGTGCTTTGGGGCATCCAGGTCTGTTTTGACGATCATCCAGATGTAATCGGCTCGATGGGCGCCGGTGGTCCAGACTTTCTGACCATTCAATATAAAAAAATCTCCCTCTTCCTTTGCGTAGGTCTTTACAGATACGAGATCTGAACCGGCATTTGGTTCACTGAGACCTAAGACCATTGATATTTCGGCGTTTATAATCTTGGGAAGATACTCTTTTTTATGATCATCGTTACCGAAATGTATTATCGCCGGTCCAACCTGCCTGTCAGCTAAAAAGTGGTAGGCTATGGGGGCTTGACACGTTAACATCTCTTCCATAAGGATGGCGCGATCCATATAGGTACGTTCCTGCCCCCCGTATTCCTTGGGCCACGTCATTCCTATCCAACCCCTCTCCGACATCTCTTTTGAGAACTCCTGAGAGGAATTCTCGAGCCAACCGTTACTGATTATCTTAAAAGCGCCGCACTCAATCTTTTTTTCCAGGAAGTCCCGAACCTCCTGCCGAAAACTCTCCTGCTCCTTCGTAAAACCAAAATCCATCTCTTACCTCCTTGTGGTTAAGGGGCGAGGCCGAAATAACTTCCTCAAGTTGGCGCTCAGATTTAGGTCAGATTTGTTCGATCTGAAAATACAAAACCACAGGAATAGTCTTACCTATTTCGAGGATTTTGTGTTTGAAGATCGGTCAAAGATGGCCT
>DAOWME010000083.1 GCA_030643245.1 Deltaproteobacteria bacterium | reverse complement strand
ACTTCCTCAAGTTGGCGCTCAGATTTAGGTCAGATTTGTTCGATCTGAAAACACAAAACCACAGGAATAGTATTACCTATTTCGAGGATTTTGTGTTTGAAGATCGGGCAAAGATGGCCTGAAGATGAGATGTACAAATGGAGAAGTTATTTCGGCCTCGCCCCTTATATAATTCGTAAATCCCTGAATTCGCAATTCCTGAATTTAGGATTAATTTATGATAGCTGAAAGAATTATTTGTGGCTAATGGATTTCACCCCAGTTTCTTCCAACCCCTATATCAACTTTCAGAGGCACACGGAGATCCATTACCCCCTCCATCTCCTCCCTCACCATATGGACAACATCCTCGACCTCGTAGTCCGGCAATTCAAAGACCAGCTCATCATGAACCTGCATAATCATCTTTGCAGAAAGCCCCAACTCCAGGAGTTTCCTAAAGATGCTGATCATGGCGACCTTTATCAAGTCAGCGGCGCTCCCCTGAAGAGGCGTATTCATTGCGGTTCGTTCAGCAAATTGTCTCACCGAAGGATTTTTGCTGGTGATCCCCGGGAGGTAACGACGGCGATTGAGCAGGGTCGTTACATAACCATCTTCCTTGGCCCGGAGCATGATATTTTCAATATATGCTTTCACCCCTTTATGACTATGAAAATAGCTATCTATGTATTCCTTTGCCGTTTTAATGCTTGTCCCCAACTCCCGGGCCAGTCCAAAGGCACTCATCCCGTAAATAATCCCAAAATTGATTACCTTTGCCTGCCTCCGCATCTCGGAAGTAACCATGGACGGTATGACCTGGAATATATCTGCTGCCGTTTCCGCATGTATGTCCCGGTCATGTTCGAATGAATCCACGAGGATCTCATCCTCAGAAATGTGGGCCAAAAGGCGTAGTTCTATCTGGGAATAATCTGCAGAGATCAAAGACCATCCATCCTCGGGGATGAACGCACAGCGTATCTTTCTCCCTTCTTCTGTCCTTACGGGGATGTTCTGCAAATTCGGACTGCTGCTGCTCAGTCTCCCGGTCGCGGTAACAGTCTGATTATAGGAGGTATGGATCCTTCCGGTCTCCGGGTGAATCATCTTTAATAGTACATCCGAATAGGTGGACTTCAGTTTTGCAAGACTTCTGTATTCTAATACCTTTGCCGGAAGTTCATGCTCAAGGGCCAGCTTGCTCAAAATATTGACATCAGTGGAATATCCTGTCTTTGTCCGTCTGGCCCCCGGCAACTTAAATTTCTCAAACAGGATATTGCCCAGCTGCCTGGGAGAGTTGATATTAAACTCTTCTTCTGCCAGATTATATATGTCTTCCATGAGTAACCCAAGCTCGGCTTTCATCTCCCGAGATATCTCCTTCAAGGAATCCACATTCACTCTCACACCGCTCATCTCCATATGGGCCAAGACTTTGATCAAAGGCATTTCGATATTATAAAATAGGTCATCAGAACCATCCTTCTCAAGCTTCGGCACCAAGATACGAGACAGGAGAAATGTAACATCAGAATCTTCGCACGCATAAACTGAAGCCTTCTCAATATCTATCTGATCAAATGTGAGCGCATTCTTTCCTTTCCCGGCAATATCCTTGAATGATATCATCTGATGATCGAGGTACTCCCTTGCTATATCTTCAAGGTTGTGGTTGTGCTTGGAGGGATTTAATAGGTAAGAAGCCACCATTGTATCGCATTCTATCCCGGAAAGTTCAATGTCATAACGCCTGAGCACCACATAATCATACTTGATATTCTGCCCGACCTTCTTTACTTTGCTATCTTCAAGGAGAGGTTTCAGAACCTCCAATACATGGTCCCTCCCCAATTGTTGAGGGCTTCCCAGGTATCTATGGGAAAGCGGCACATAGAATGCCTCATGGGGGTTATACGAGAAGGATATCCCAACCAATTCAGCCAGCATAGGGTCTCGCGCCGTGGTCTCGAGGTCGAGGGCGAATTCGTTGGATCTCTTCAATCCTTCAACCAGTCTGACAAATTCTTCCTCCGTGAGGATCAAATTATAATTTTCGGTGGAGAGCACACCATCCGACGAAATCTCTTTGAGGAATTTGGTAAATTCCAGTTTCTTAAATACCTTCTTCAGTTTTTCTTTCTCAGGCAGAGGGGGGGTGAAATCGTCGAGATCAAAGGACAATGGGACACTCACATCTATTGTTGCCAACTCTTTGCTTAACCTGGCTTGATCGCCAAATTTGGAGAGGTTTTCCTTTCTGCGTTTACCGCTCACCTTGTCTAAGTTGGCAAGGAGGTTCTCGATAGTGCCGAATTCCTTTATCAAGCCTATAGCCGTCTTCTCTCCGATACCGGGAACACCCGGAATGTTGTCCGATGCATCACCGGCCAACCCCATAACCTCTACGAGCCGATTCGGCTCAACACCAAACCGATCAGTAACCTCCTTGACCCCATACCTTCTCTCCTTCATTGTATCGAGCATGGTCACATGGTCCGTTATGAGCTGGAACATATCCTTGTCCCCCGAAACAATAACCACCTCCATACCCTTATTCTCACCCTCTTTGGCGACAGTACCGATAATGTCATCTGCCTCAAACCCGGCCATCTCCAAGACGCAGACATGAAAACCATCAACAATCTCTTTAATATAAGGGATCTGTGGAACAAGATCATCCGGCATGGCAGGCCTGTTCGCCTTGTATTCCTCGTACATTTCGTGGCGAAATGTCGGACCTTTCGCATCAAAGACAACAACTATATGATCAGGTCTATTCTCCTTGATCACCTTCAACAACATGGTACAAAAGCCGAAGATAGCATTGGTGGGAAAACCCGATGACGTGGATAGGCGACTTACTGCAAAATAGGCCCTGTATATATAAGAACTCCCATCTATTAAGAATAGACGGGGTTTTTCAGTCATAGATTTCTCCGAAGAATAGAAAGTCCCACTCAGTAAGGAGCGTCCCAGCATGAAAAGCCTTTACTTCTCAGACAAAAGGGTAATATAGTAGCAAACAGTCGCTATGTCAACGTTAAATTCAAACGAATGTGCTTAGGGGCGAGGCCGACATCCAAATATACATAAGAGATGTGTCAACCCATTACACATACAACCTTATGCCAGATTGTAGTTCATAACAAACAAACGAAATAAGTAGCCGGCAAGCGGTAAACCTGACCAACTGCACAGTTCGACAATTTGTAGCTCATAATTGAGTTTGAAAATTTCTGTATATGGAACGTGTGAAACGGTTCTTGAAGGAAGTTGTCCTACAACCTGTTTGGTCACGGTTTATCCGGGCCTGGAGTAAAAGTTTAAGTGAAATTTAAAAATTGCGTCAGAAATAAGTATGGCAAGTGTGACCTTCCGTCTAACACGATTAGAAGAATAAAGGATGGGTTACGAAAATTGCGCCTCAACGTTGAATACTCACCTTTTCGAGTCTCGGAAAATCTTTATTGGGGACAGATATGGATTGATTCAATAAGGATAGTCTGTAATGGAAAAGGCATTACCCCGGAGCTTGCGGAGGCCAGTGCATACGCAGAACTAGCTGAACGCTTCAGCGCAGGGCTCTTCTATCCGGTCTTTGAAGAACGCGTGAGGTTTAATATGCCGGCCCTTTACAATGAGGCGACCAATGGTTTCCTTAATTATGAATGGATGGAGGGTTATGTACATGCCCACCAGGATGATTTGGAAGAAAGCCATCTAAGGATAGAAGACCTGCTGGCAAACGAAAGTCATCTGACAGATAATGATGTTGAATATATCAAAAGCAGCAAAATGGCCGGACATTGGGTTGACGGTTTTTCTATAGCTCGTGAGGAGACAATAAAAGTTCCGGTTAATTTTGTTGCATATATTCACGCGTCTAACGGGATAGCTGCAGGAAATACCATCGAAGAGGCGATGATTCAGGCCTCATGTGAAATATTCGAACGTCATGCCCAGATAGAAATAATTAAACCTGAAAAAATAGTTCCCTCAATTGATCTGAATTCTGTGGACAATACAGTAATAAGGGATATGGTTAAATTTTATAATGGGAAGGATGTTGATGTGATGATCAAGGACCTTTCTCTTGATGGACTGTTGCCCTGCATAGGCGTCCTATTCATCAACCACAATTTACCTCCTGATCGTCTGGAGCATAAGATACTGATACCGGGCGCATCTTTCAATCCGGACGAAGGTCTGACAAGGTGTCTTACGGAAAGCATGCAAGGCAGGGAAACTCTATTGGCTCCCCGTCCACAGTTGGATAAACCATTTGTCCATAGATCCCGGGTCAGCAATTATTACATGTTAATGAAATGTTGTATTTCTCCAAAAGATATCTCATTTCTTGAGCAGGGAGAAATTGGAACTTACAGGAGCATCAAAATCAAGGACGTTTTCGACGAAATTGATGAAATCAAAAGAATATGTAAGCTCTTCAATACCGATTGTATAATACTGGACCACACCCATCCGGTATTGAATTTCCCAGTAGTAAGAGTAATTATCCCACGGATTTCTGACTTTTTATCTTTCTTAAGTCAAGACATTCTCGTGTCTGAAGCAACAAGACCATCCGCTGCATGGCGTGGGGAAGAATTCAGGAAGATAATGCAGAGTTTTTTTATATAGCAGCAACCCCTTCAAATAAAATTTTAAATACGAGCATATGATCGTCCACCACATATTGTGGTAGAGGACATATGCCCTAATCCTAACTTGCAACTTTCCGTTAAATACCCCGAACAACAAACCTCAGATGGTCGCCTGACCGCTCAGTATCTTCTTAGCTATTATGGTCTGCTGTATTTCACTAGTTCCTTCGATGATCTGGGTGCATTTGGCGTCCCGCATCATGCGCTCTACCGGGTGGTCCTTAACGTACCCGTAACCGCCCAGGATCTGTACGGCGTCAGTGGTGACCTTCATAGCGGTCTCGGAAGCGAAGTATTTGGCCATGGAAGCGTATACGGTCACGTCCTCAACCCCTTGATCTATCAGATGGGTCGCTTTGTAAACCAAGCCCCTGGCCGCTTCAATAGAAGTCACCATGTCGGCAAGCTTGAATTGGATCCCTTGAAATTGAGAGATCGGTTGACCGAATGCCATCCTGTTCTTGGAGTAATCGAGGGCGTAATCATATGCCCCCTGAGCTATGCCGAGGGCCTGGGAGGCAATTATCGGTCTAATCTTGTCGAATGCCTTCATTACAACCTTGAACCCTTGGCCTTCGTCACCTACACGGTTTTCAACCGGAACCAGTGCATTATCGAAGATGATCTCTGAGGCGGATATACCTCTCATACCCATCTTATTTTCATTTTTCCCTAAACTTACCCCTGGAAAGTCTTTCTCCACGATAAAGGCCGATATCCCTTTCGAACCCTTTCCCGGACCTGTTACTGCAAAGGCAAAATGGTAGTCCACCACGGCCCCCTGGGTTATAAAACACTTCGTGCCATCTATTCTATAATAACTATCCTGCGGGACCGCCTTGCTCTTTATGCCTGCCGAATCCGAACCCGCATGCGGTTCAGTAAGACATAAGGACATGAGCTTGTCCTTTGCCATGAGAGGGAAGTATTTCTCCTGTTGCCGGTCACTGGAAAGCAGCATCAAGAGCGTTGTGGCATAGCAGACATAGGCTATCATAGACACACCGCCGGACACCTTGTTGATCTCCTCCACAACTATACACGCTGTGGTTATGTCTCCGCTGAGGCCCCCATATCTCTCGGGGATGAGGAGTTTCAAAATACCCTGATCCCTCAATATCTCTTCAATGTCCTTGGGGTACGTATCGGTCTCATCTATCTCAGAGGCTCTCGGAGCAATCTTTTCGATAGCAATCTTTCTGATGGTATCCCTCATCATCAATTGTTCTTCAGTAAGGTCAAACATATTCACATTTTCCTCCTTTTCCACAGTCTTCAGATCCGTGTCCATGCAAGTGTAAAGAGTAAGAGATTTACTCCAAAGCCCAGAATCCGGCCTGCGGGGTCGACACCTGGGAAGAGATGAGAAGAACTCCAGCGGCAGCGGAGAACGAGCTCATATTCAAATCTATTGCAGAGCGATCGTAGGAGATCCTCAGGCAAAACAAACGCTCCATAATTTGATCACTGGGAACCCTTGAGGCTGTATTTGAATTTCTTTTCGGTCATCTCATCCTTCTTTCTAGGCATCCTTCATTTGCCTGTTTACACTTTTCAAGGTTGGTTCTTCGGTCACATATTTTGAATATCGAACCGCAGAACAAAGAACCGCAAAATTTCAAAGGTATTACTTCGACATTCGATATTCCTTGTTCGGCATTCTGCGGTTCAAAAAAATAAAAAGTGTAAACTACTTTTGAGGTTACATGAAAAATGCCAAGCTTTTTATGTGATTGTCATTGTCCCGTTTCTCGTCACGCATCAAGCCTGTGTTCTGTTCTGTTCATGACTTCATCTTGCATCATCCTCGGCAAATCAACGAAGTAGACACTGTAACCTGCCAGCCTCACAACAAGATCAGCATACTCGGGGGGATTTTCCCGGGCAGACAACAGGGTCTCCTTGTCCGTCACGTTAAACTGGATATGAAAATGACCCAGATCAGCCCATGTCTTTATGTAAGAGGTGAATAATTCCTTGTACTCCTCTCCCAGGTATCGAGGCGAGAACTTCTGATTGAGAAGGAGGGTATAGGTTTTCAAGGGGTCTATCTTTGAGGTGGATTTAAGTACCGCTGTGGGACCTTTCTTGTCCACCCCGCGTTCAGGCGACAAGGTACCGTCTGCAAAGAGGTCCTTATCCCTTCTACCGTCCGGAGTAGCCCCGGTAAGCGCACTGTACCCAAAGTAATTGGCGCCCGCGCTCCCGTCGACCTGATAATAATTCCCCTTGGAGTTCTTCACACCCTTCATCTCTGCTGCTGTACTAAACTGCACATCTTTCGCCATTTCGTCAGCATAATCGTCATCATTACCGAACTTGGGGGCGTTGAGGAACATCTTCCGTAACTCGTCTTTGCCCTCCCAGTTGTTCTTCAGTGCGTCGAGAAGCTCGGAGATACTTACCTTCTTTTCTTCGAAGACAAGCCTCTTCATGGCCGTCAGACCATCAGCTACATTGATGAGACCTATGGGCGCCATTATCTTCTTGTCGAAATAAGACCACTTCCTGCAATCTTCCGCCCGTTCAATACAGCCATCGAGCAAAGAAGAAAGGAAGGGTCTGGGCAAATACTCCTCATAAAGGACATCCGCCATATTGGCTATCTTGGCGAGTTTATCCATGAAGAATCTCACCTGTTCCAAGTATGCGTCCATCACATCGTCAACAGAAGTGAAAGCCAAGGGGTCAGGGGTGGAAATCCCTATCTGCTTTCCGTTGAATTTGTCAACACCCTGATTGAGGGCCAGTTCCAGGCACTTGGGACCCACCAGAACCCCGGATATGGCTCGATAGGTTATGTTCTTCCCAGGTATGGTCCATCTCATACATGATTCTATCCCATAGTTCCTGGCGTCTCCTATGGGTATCCCCTCGTTCACTATCATCTGTATCGCCACCTTGTCATTGAAGAAAGGAGGATACCCCACACCGGTCTTCAGGAGATCCACGGCGCTCATAAGGAGGTCCTTTGGTACATTGTCATGGTACCTGAAGGCGATCTGCGGCTGTGTTCCCCTGATCACCTTCGATGCATCGAGAATTATATAGCTCATCTCATTTGTGGCATCCTCACCGTCCGGGGTGACCCCTCCAATGGTGAACGTTACATTGGGGTGGAAGCCCACATTGCCGCTTCCCATGAGTGGAGCTACGAGTTCTCCTCTTGAATTGAACTTCAGCCATAAGAACTCCAACAACTCCTGAGCCTCTTCCCTGGTAACCCTGCCCTCTTCCCTGTCTTTTTTGTATATCGGGTATAAGAGCTGGTCAAGCCTTAACGCATAACCGTTCATATTGAGCTCATACACGCGGGAAACGAGCGTAATAAACCATATGAACTGTAATGCCTCGTGGAAGTTTGCGGGCGGACTTTCCGGCACACGGTCACATATTGCGGAGATATTCTCCAACTCTTCTCTTCTCTGGGGATCATTCTCATTATCTGCCATTTCCCGGGCTAATGAGGCAAATCTCTTCGCAAATGTAATGGCCGCCTTTAGGGATATAATCGCCGCTTTAAGGAAATTCGTCTTCTCATAATACTCTTTGTCCACCCGTGAACCGAGACTCTTTAGTTTAGCCTCAGCCTCAGCTATCAATCCCTTTAGGCCTACTTCAAATAGCTTTCCGAAGTTCGGCACCCCTGATTCATAATAATAACCCCAAAAGATGGGACCGCTGAACTTCCAGTATGGTTTCACGTCGTCAGGAACCAGGTCGCGTTCCTTTCCCTGGACCGATATGTTCCGCCAATATCTGTAAATCTCGTGAAGTTCTTCCCTGTCTGCATCATCGAGCATACCTTTATAGGATCGATCAATCTGCTTGTCCAGCCACCTCCAGTAATATTCCGGATACGGAACAAGAGCATCGGGCGTAGAGGCCGTATTTCCCACTATACGTTCTATGTTCCCTATGTATATCTTCACGTTTTCCAGGATCTTGGCGAGAGCCATAGCCCTTCTTAATACTATGGGCAACCCTTCTGTCTCCTTGTAGGATTGGGTCAGAAGACGGGCTCTGTCAAGGCATATACTCACCCCAGGGGCATAGGGACTCTCTATCTCAGTGGGGTCGAACCCCCTCTGAATCGATCTGAATCCCTTTACTGCTATTTCCTTCTTCAGTTCCAACGTTGTTGAACTCATGCTATCCTCCTCCCTCTTTCCTGGCCTGCCGATCTTTGTTGAGAGCCAATCGCGGGCAAAGGTTGTTTGTAACTTCTCAATAAAGTTACGGTTGTTTTTAAGTCAGAGTCCAAGTTCCCTGCCGATAATCGTTCTCTGTATCTCAGAGGTCCCCTCAAATATCTCAAAGACCCTGGCATCCCTGAAATATCTCTGTAACGGGTATTCCATCATGTAACCATACCCGCCATATACCTGCAAGGCCTTGTACGCTATGCGATTCACCATTTCCGATGCATACAGCTTGGCTATGGAGGCCTCCTTGTTGCATCGCATACCCTGATCATCCATCCATGCAGCCTTATACGCCATGAGAGTGGCCAGTTCTATCTCCACAGCCATATCTGCCAACATAAACTGGATCCCCTGAAACTTGCCGATGGGTTTTCCAAATTGTACCCTCTCCCGGGCGTAGCGAACAGCGTCATCGAATGCGGCTTTGGCGAGGCCCACTGCCATGGCCGCAACCGATATCCTATTCCTCTCCACAGACCTCATGAGGTTGTAAACACCTCTATCCTCCTCACCGAGCAAGCTGAAGCGCTCAACCCTGCATCCCTCAAATATAACCTCGTACGTGCCAAGACCGTGGAGCCCCAGCTTCCCCATATTCCTGCCCACGGTGAGACCGCGGGTTCCCCTCTCAACCACGAAGATACTGAGCCCCTTTATGCCCTTGTTTCTATCCGTAACCGCGGTTACAAAGAACAGATCTGCGATCCCAGCGTTTGTACAGAACATCTTCGTGCCATTGATGAGGTACCCGCTGTCCTCTTTCTCTGCTGAGGTCCGGACAGACGCAACATCAGAGCCGGCGCCTGGCTCGGTCATGCCGATTGCCCCTATCGTATCCCCTCTTATGCTCGGCACAAGGTAGGCCCGTTTCTGATCCTCTGTTCCGAAGAGGGCGACCGGGCCGGCCACACCATTTATCTGGACAACCGTGGCGCCGGCCACGGCCGGAGATACACGAGTCAATTCTTCGAGAAAGATGCAGAGACTAACCACGTCTCCACCAGAGCCCCCATACTTCTCTGGATAGGGTATGCCTAAGAACCCCAATTCCCCCATCCTCTTGAGCACCTTAACCGGAAATTCCTCTCTTTGCTCAAGTTCATCCACCATGGGAGCGATCTCCTTGTCGGCAAACCGAGAAGACGTTCTTCTGAAGAGTTCTTGCTCTTCGGTAAATTCAAAGTCCATCAAAACCTCCTGGCCCCTATTTCCCCTTGAATTTCGGTTTTCTCTTCTCCAGGAATGCGGCCACCCCTTCCCTGTGGTCTTCCGTGTCACAGAGTTTCATCTGGACCGCCACCATATGATCGAGGGTCCCTCTCAAATCCGAATCGAGGCTTCTATTTATGGCAGATTTCGCTTTTCCGATGGCCAAGAGAGGCCCGGCGGCCAGTCTTCTTGCCAGTTTTTTTGCCTCATCCAACAGACTTTCAACCGGCACCACCCTGTTAACCATGCCTATCCTCTCCGCTTCATCGGCATCTATGATATCACCGGTAAAGATGAACTCTTTTGCCCTGCCCGGACCGATTAGCCTCGGCAAGAGATAGATGCCCACCATTCCAGGTATTAACCCGATCTTTATGAAAAGCTCACCGAACTTCGCTTCCTCCGCCGCGATCCTTATATCACACGCTATGGCAAGTTCACATCCCCCGGCAGTAGCAAAACCGTTTACTGCCGCAATTACCGGCTTTTCCAGGTTCATGATACTCGTAACCACTTCCTGGGCAGAGGGGCACCCTACCTTTACAAAGGAGCTATCCGCCTGAACACAGCTCAGGTCAGCCCCCGAACAAAACGAGTCGCCGGCCCCGGTTACTATAACGGACCTTACGCTATCATCTTCCCCAAAACCATCAATAATCTCTTTGAGGCCCTTTATCATCTCCATACTCAAGGCATTCTTTACCTCCGGCCGATTTAAAGTCACTGTTGCCACACCATCCAGTTTCTCAATAAGGATATCCTTATCTCCCATCCATTACCTCCAGTAGTTAGGGGCGAGGCCGAAATAACTTCCCCATTTGTACATCTCATCTTCAGGCCATCTTTGACCGATCTTCAAACACAAAATCCTCGAAATAGGTAAGACTATTCCTGTGGTTTTGTGTTTTCAGATCGAACAAATCTGACCTAAATCTGAGCGCCAACTTGAGGAAGTT